>DASXSW010000305.1:0-6744 GCA_036505755.1 Binatia bacterium
GCGGCTTTCACCGGTTTCAACTGCGGCGCAGTTAAAATCCCCGTGGATAAGTAATTGAATCGTAAGCGCAATTTTTGTTCGCATATCCCATTGCGTTTCGACTGCGGAATCCAGGTTGAACCCAACCTTGAACCTTGAACATGGAACTTTGAACTCTTCTTGCGCTACTATCGGTCGGGAAGCGTGCCGAATCCGGGCGGTGGGCGGCGGTGGCGTTTGATGCTTTCGAACGCGGAGGCGATCGCAAAGAGGCGACTGAGGCAAGTCTGACACAGTGCACACTGGGAGTTGGCGATTTCACTTGCTATCGACGTGGCTAAGAAAGTCGATGGAAAGTTTGTTGAATGTGGCTGCTCTCTCGAGTTGAGGCCAGTGGCCGCAATGAGACAGGACGGTAAGACTGCCATCCGGGAGTGCAAACGACACCTTGATGGCGCATTCGAGCAGGATCGGCGCAATTTCTTTGGGGTAAAAGAATCTCTCATCCCGGCCGTGGATCAAGTAGGTAGGCGCGTTAATTTTGGCGAGATCCGACGCCGTGAAGGTCGATCGGCCGCGCTCGACTTGGCGCATGGCTCCTTCTCTTTCCTTTTCGCGTACCCCCGGTCTCGTTAGGATATTGCGCCGCATCTTCGCCACTTCATCGATCAGTGGATGGTGCGGATCATAAAAAAAATCGCCCGTGGCCCGGCGCATATCCGAGAAGCTCACTTCGGTTTTGCTGAGCATGGCCCGGACGAAATCCATCCGGGCCGTCTTGCCCAGCTCTCGCGCGACGGCGCGTGACTCCTCGGTTTCCAGGCGCGGCTCGCCGCCGGTCAGAATCAAGCTCTTTGTCCGTTCGGGATATTCCAAAGCCAGGCGCGTCGCCGTCATCGAACCCATGGAGTTGCCGACGAAGTGCGCCTTCGCAATTCCCATCTCATCCATGAATGCCGCAATGAACTCGGCGGCGCTGATACCGCTTCCTGAAACGACCTCCGTCGAGCCGAAGCCCACTGCGTCGGGTGCATAGACTTTGTATCCCGCGCGGGCAAACTCCGTCATATTCATATGCCAGCACATATAGGCCGAGGTGGCGGCTCCGCCGGTCTGCAGAAAGACGACGTGGTTATTGCCGTCTCCCGCTTCGTGATAATGCGCCTTGATGCGCGAACCGCGAACGCTCAGTTCGGCGAATTTTCCTTCGGTCAGAACGATGCCAGTCACGTTCCGTACACCTGTTGTTCAACCGCTTTCCAGGACTCGTCTAGAGGCACGGTAACGGAGGTGCAGTTGGCGGCGGAAAAATCGTTCTTGGTAGGATCGAAGACCAGACCCGGCGGTTCGATGCCTTGCGTAAAGTCCCTGACCGCTTTGAGGAAAAATCTCCGCAGGGCGATCACATAAGTGTCGCTCGCGCCGAGGTGTTCTTTGGTCCGGTCGCAGATGGCTCCCATGCTCTCGGTCACGCAAGCATCTTGGGTGGCGAATCCGTCGATGCCGCTATAGTTGAAAGTCTTTTGCTTTCCCCGGTCGAGCAGATATTGGTTTTGGCGATTGGCGAAGAGCTTGAAGTCGCTGCCCACTTGGCACTTGTCGGAATAGTGCTCCTCCTCTGTCATAAGCTCGCTTCTCTTGAAACGGAAATTGTATCGCCATGTCGTATAATCGTCGGCAGGGACCTGGTAGACGGCGAGAAAGCCGTCCAACCTGCCGTTGATCGTCTTGCCGATCGGCACACTTCCGATTACCGGCATCGCGAAGGTCGAGACGCGGACATTCTGCTTGTCGGAACCGACTCGCCGGATCGCCGCGGCCCTGACGCCGCACCAGGTATCCTCGATCTCAAACACAGGCGTCGGGTCTTCCCGTGGCGCCTCCACGCCGCCGCCGCGGTTGCCACGGTGAAGAAACGCCGTGTGTGAAGTGTCGCAGTCGCCTTCGAGGGCCTGCAGATAATTGCACTCAAGAAAAAATTTAGTGACGATGACGTTTTCAGAGGGAACCGTCAGCCAGGGAAATTTTGGGAAGAGAGGAATTTTGTCTTTAGGGCCGAGATAGGCGAAAACCACTCCGGCGGCTTCATGACAAGGATACGCTTTATGGCGGATTTTGTGCTTGAGCTGGCTCTCGCCCGGTTCGGCCGGAGTTTCCAAGACATTCCCGTTTACGTCATACTTCCAACCGTGATAAACGCATCTCAACCCACACTCTTCATTGCGGCCATAGAACAACGAAGTACCGCGATGCGAGCAAAACTCGTCGATCAGGCCGATTCGCCCCTGGCTGTCGCGAAAGGCCACCAAATGCTCGCCGAGCAATGGTACTCTGATCGGCGGGCAATCTGTGGCCGGTATCTCTTGCGATAACAGCGCCGGAATCCAGTAGCGCCGGATAAGCTCTCCCATCGGAGTGCCGGGGGAAGTTCTTGTCAGCAGTTCGTTTTCCTCTCGTGATAACATGGCATAAGCTCCGTAAACTATTTGTCGGCTAAAACCTCTTTCAGTAATTTTCGCGCTTCTTCTACTTCTTGATCGGCCATTACGCCCTCGCGCCAATATTGCACTCCATCCTTTAACAGGTACTCCGACGGAATCATATTTTTTGGAATGTCGATTCTCAGCGAATTCCGCGGATCGCCGGCCTTGGCCGTTGTGTTTTGAAAAGTAATTTGCCCTTCTCGAGACAACAGCCAATTTAGAAAAACTTTCGCGGCATTCGGGTGCGGATGATCGTTGACTAGACTGACCACGCCGAATCCGCCGGGCGTGAAATCTCCCTCTTTGAGAGTCTTTGTTATCCCGTCTACGTTTAAACCTTTTAGCTTGGCTTCGAGTATGCCCGGACAAGAGATGCAGAAAACCACCTTGCCCTGCGCCAGCCAATCCACCACCAGGCGTTGGTCGCGGCCGATGATCACATCCATCTCTCCGTACAACCTCTTGATAAATGCCGGACCTAACGCGGGGTTTTTGTAAAAAAACCACAATCCGTTGCGCCCGGTTCCCGCGATAAACGGGTCATAGGCCACAATCTTCCCTTTCCACCTGGGATTGAGAAGATCCCACCATGAATGGATATTGCTCACCTCTTCAGAACTCAGGAGCTGCGGATTGAAATTCAATAAAATCCCGCGGTAGCCCTCGAAGACGAAAGAATACCGGCCTTCGCGGTCGGCCCAGCGGTGTTTACCGCCGAACCACTTGGCTTCATCTTTTACCTCAGGGAGAACGAAAGCCGAAAGCATGGGCGCCAGCGCCTTGGCATTGTAGAGCTGCAAGTGCGTGCCCAAGCCCGTCGTATAAATGTCCGAGACAAACTTGCCGGCCCTGCGCTCTGCCATGAGCCGGTTGAGCAAGTCCACGCCTCGCGGCGCAACCGACAATGCCAGTTTGATTTTCGGATAGGCCCTCTGGAATTCTTCCATCACATGCGGGTAGCCTGCCGCGTAGACGGCGACGGTTCCCTCTTTTTCAGCCGCCGCCAAGATGGACTCCCACTGAGACGGAGATGCGGCGTGCGCCGGTTTTGCCCAGAGGATCATCGGAGCGCTTGCCAGTACGCCGCTCAAGACGACCGTCTTTGCGATCAATGTGAGCTGATTTAGGCGGATCATTAAACACCTTATGTCCGCAGCGGTCTTAAATTTAGACCCTATGCGGGCAAACGATTAAGCGCATCGGCTCCCGGCAGGTTGGCTCATTTTCTATCCTTGCCGCTGTTCAACAGCGCAAATTTTACCGTAATGGCGAACGGGCAAATTTCGGACTGGTTGTATCCCATGACGGATTTACTCGTCAATAATGGCAAGATTAAAGAGGACAATCATTAATCCGTCAGTAATCGGGGTCTACCATCGGAATTTCGCAGGTAGCAGGATTTCAGAGAAACGGATATAGGAGTGCAGGTTTTCTATCCGTGATACGGTCGCAGTTTTTTTCTTTACGCTGCGCGCCGAGATTGCTTTCCCTGGATCGAGCCCGGGGTCCGTTCAAGTCGTTTAGTCAAAGCAGGCATCAGGGGGTAGGCAATAGTCAAGAGAGGGCGGTTCCAATAGCTTCAGTCGTTCCATCGCTTCGCTCACTGAATACCGCGGCCCGTTCCAGACGTTCCAGTCGTTCAAGTCTTTCAACTACGAGTTGAGCGCGTTTAGCCATTTCAACCTTGAACCCTGAACATGAAACTTTGAACTCTGCTTGCGCTACTATCGGTCGACAGGGTCGCCGAATCCCGGCGGTGGGCGGCGATGTCGTTTGATGCTTTCAAACGCAGAGGCGACTTCGAAGAGGGTTGTTTCCTCGAAGGGGCGGGCGAGGAATTCCAAGGCAACCGGCAGCTCGACTTTTTTTGGCCCTTCCAACCGGCTGCCATTGGGATCTCTATCGTCCGGCACGCGATCATAGACTTCTCGGGTGAATCCGGCCGGCACGACGATGGCCGGAAAGCCGGTCTCGGGACTCAGATTGACCGCCCAGCTTGAGCCCGAACCTCTGTAGGTGTCGAGGTCGGATTTCAGCACCGGCTCGCCGGTTACAAGGGTCGGATCGGACATCACTGTCCCGGCTTTTAGAATCTTCGGCTCGGTCCGCGTCTCCACGGTTTTTGCCAGGCGGTTCGTCAAGATGATGTGCGGCGGGATCGTCGTGTAGGCGTAAACCAGCGCGTCAAGACTGTTTTCCGCCATGATTTGGAGAATGATCTGCCGCAAGGTCTGCATTCGCACCAGATGATCCATCTGCGCCGGCGTGTCCAAAGTGGCGGCCTCGTCGCTGAACGCTCTCTTGAGATTATCCAGGCTGCCGGAAAACATCGGCATGGCTAGCATGTCTTCAAGATTTTTGAACTTCGCATCGCCGCGCTCGCGCAAGTAGCGGTTGATCGCGTAGTGCGCCTCGTGGCCCCGCGGCTGCGCGGCGAGCATGCGCAGGTTTACGCCGCGGGCGCCGGAAGGAATCAGCCTGTGATCGAACGCCATCGACACGATCCGGTCGATGGGCTTGGCGGACTCTGGAAACGCCGCGGGAAAATTTCTCGCCAGCCAGCCCGGCTCGAGATAGGGAACCAGATCCGCGATCGCTTTGTCGACGTTCACCGGATCGACGATCGTCGCGCCCGCCTTTTTCATATCGGCGATCGCCTCATTGGCGACGCGAATAGGGTCCCGATCGGCGAGGCTCGCTTCGATCATCAGATCACGCAGCACGCCCAGCCTTTTTCCGCGCAGCGATTTTCCACCGGCAAACCGCGCATACGAAAGCCTGGGCTGCGCGGCGCAAGCCGCCGTGACCGGATCTTTGGGATCGTAGCCGGTGAGAACTTCCAGAAGGATCGCCGTATCTTGCACGGTGCGGCAGATCGGGCCGCCGCGGTCCCTGGTAAATGACAGCGGCACGATGCCGTCGCGGCTCACAAGCCCTTGGGTCGCGACCAGGCCGACCAGGCTGCAGCAGGATGACGGATAGCGCACCGAGCCGGATGTGTCCGTGCCCAGGGCGCACATGGCGAGGTTGGCCGCCACCGCCGCGACCGAGCCGCCGCTCGATCCGCCGGGTATCCGCGTCGTATCGTAGGGGTTGCAGGTCTGGCCGCCGAAGGCACTGCGGGCAATTCCCGCGGGAGCGTACTCGTCCATGTTGGTTTTGCCGAGAAGGATCGCGCCGGCCGCGCGCAGCTTCGCGACCATGGTGGCGTCGTCGGGCGGGCGATCGTCGGCGTACTGCCCCGCCGCTGCCGCCGTCGTGCGCATGTCGAAAGTATCGTAGTTGTCCTTGATCGCGATCGGGATGCCGTGGAGCGGGCCGGCAAACTTGCCGGTGCGGGCGAAGTAACGGTCGAGCTCGCGCGCCCGATCCAGCGCGTCGGGATATTTTGCGTCGTCGCGCCCACTGTGAGTCCGTTTCAGTTTCTCGGGAAAGTCGAGCTTGATGCGCTTGTCTTCTTTCAGATTCAGAGTGATGAAAGCATTGAGCTGCCCGGCATTCGGGATCGGTGTAATGTCTCCCAGTTGAAGTCCGGTGGCGGCATCGACATCGCCGCCGACGCAGACGCCGTTATGGGCCCTGATGCGCTCGAGATAGCGACTCACGAGCTCCGTTGCGGTCAGCTTCTTTGCGCAAAACGCCCGATGCACTCCGGTAATCGTCGCCTCTTCCAAGCGGAAGGCGGTTTTTTTTGCCGCCCGTTTATTTGAACCTTTTAACTTTCGCCGCGAGCGCATGATTCAATCCTCCCCGGAAGAACAGATCGTCAAGCTAGCAAACCGCCGTCGTCGGGTGCAATCGCCTATCTGAAAATCCTACTCACTTTGGGGGCAAATCCTGCAGCAGGTCCTTGGGGTCTCAAATGGGGCAAATCTCTTGTTGACAACTAGTGACCTGTAACAGTTGATTCGCGTCTAAGTTCCAAGAACCCTTCGACAAGCCCAGGGTGAACGGTCAAGGCACAGGCCGTTCGTGGTGAGGGCTCTCGAACCATCAACGGCAAACGCTATGTAGCCGTTACAGTTCACTAGATACCGGGTACTTATTGATTCTTCTTTTTGCCATGCTCCCGTCGTTGCGATCACGGAATGCTCGGCAGGTAACTCGCTATGACTTGGAGCCAACTACGATTCGAAAACCAGAAAACAGCCAAAGTAGAAAACTTGACTTTGATGGATCTGAGCTCTCAGCCAGGCTCTTTATGCCCGTGCTGAAACATAATTGGTTGCTTGAAGAGGGCTGCTATCGGCCGATCAAGATCAGGATTCCCGCAAGCAGCGCG
>DASXSW010000306.1:0-3145 GCA_036505755.1 Binatia bacterium
TTGAACTTCCAACCGTGATAAGAACACCGCAAACCATCCTCTTCGGCCATGCCGTAAACCAAATTCGCCTGGCGGTGCGGGCAGTGTGCATCGATCAGACCGAGATTCCCCCGCGCATCTTTGAATAGGACTAACTCTTCGCCAAGAATCTTGATGAACTTGGTCGGATGGCGCGCTAGTTCAGAAACCGCCGCGATGGGATACCAATAGCGGCGCAAAAGATCGCCTACGGGCGTGTCCGCTTTTATTTGCGTAAGTCGTTCGTTATCTTCCCTGCTGATCATGATGTACTCCCGCTTTCGTGATAGCTAACGTACACTCTCCGTTATGATAACCAAGTCCGTCGCCGGCTGCTACTCAGCAACCGAGGATTGAGGATGGAGGATCGAAGATTGCCCGATTCCTTCCTCCATCCTCGATCTTCGATCCTCGACTTATTACGGTTTCTTTACGTTTTTTACCAGCGCCTGATTTACTACTTTTTGCATCGGCTCGGCGTCCATCCACTCCGCCTTCCAGGTCACCATATATTTCGCGCCCTCTTTACGACGGGCCATCGGACGTAAATCGGTTTTTGGAATATCGACCCGCAGCGAGTCGTTCACCCCGCCGTCTCGCTGCACCGCCATTTGCCCTTCGCGCGATAGCAACCAGTTGATGAAAACCTTGGAAGCGCTTGGGTGAGGCGACCGGTCCAGCCACGCCAGCGTAAAGGCGCCCGGCTCCAGTGCGCCGCCTTCTTTCCATCCGCTCGTGTCGAAAACGTTGATCGGCAGGCCTTGGGCTTTGGCTTGCAGGATATCGTCGCCGTTGCCGAACAACAGGATCGAAAACCGCTTTTGAGCTACCCAATCGATGGCTTGGCGGTAATCGCGCGAAACCATCACCACTTGTTCGGTAAAGAGCCGGTGCAAAAATTCCGGCCCCAATTGCGGATGATAATAGACCGTGCGCGCGCCGCTGCGCCCGTAGCCGCCGGAGCGCGGATCAGTGACGACGATCTTGGCGCGCCATTTTTCGTTTAGGAGATCCCAGAAAGAGCGTAGTTCCGTCGGCGAAACCACCTCGGTATTGTGCGCCACCATGTTCACCGAAACGCTGCCCACCGGCACGAAAATATACTTGCCCTCCGCGTCGATATATTGATGCTTGCCCGACCACCATTTCGACTCGTCTTTGACTTCGGGGAGAACAAACGCACCAGCGATCGGCTGCAGCGCTTTGGCTTGATACAGCGAATAGGGCGACGTATTGCCGATGCGCGCCACGTCGGCGAGAAACTTTCCCGCGCGCCGCTCTGACATGATGCGCACGAGCAATTCGTTGCCTTTGCCCTGTACGACTTTGACTTTGACACGCGGGAATCTCTTTTCGAACTCGCTCAAAAAACCGAACTCGCCCAGCGTGTAATACGAGACTTCGCCTTCCTGTTCGGCGGCTTTGATCGTTCGCTCCCACTCCTCTGTCCATGCTTCCGCGCCATAAACGATTTGGTTGAGAGCGAGGAAGACAATAATTATCACGCAGCAAAAAACCTGCATGTTATTTCTTCTTACTATCTTCGTTCCGTTGTAGTGGCGGGTTTCAAACCCGCCACTACAAAATTCACGGATAAGCAGAAATGGCAGCACCAAGATATCTCAGCGTTCCGACTTATTTCTTAATAATTTCCTTGAGCAGCTTGTTCACCGGCTCTTGGTTGCTCCGCTCCGGAGTATCCATGATGATGTATCTTGTTCCCGCCACACGGCGCTGCGCGGGCGGCACCGGATCTTTCGCAATATCGACGCGCATCGACTCGACCAAAAGATCGGCTGAATTCATCACCTTCTGAAACGAGGCTTGACCTTCCCGCGACAACAACCAGTTGATAAACACCCGCGCGGCATTGGGATGCGGCGCCTGATTCATCAGCGCAATCGAACCGTTGCTGCCGGAGGAGATCGCCGGGGTTTCTCTCCAGCGATAAACTTCAAACTCGGCGACCTGTAAACCCTGCGCCGTCGCCGCCTCGATATTGCCGCAGAATAAACACAGCGCATATTTCCCGACCGCGAGCCAATCGAGCGCCTGGCGATCCTCCCGGCTCAGGACAACATCCATCTCCGTGAACAGGCGGGTTAGAAATTTGTCGCCGAGGTCCGGGACATTGTACAGAATGCGCGCGCCGACGCGCGGCCGGCCGGGCTGGCGCGGGTCGACGGCGACGATTTTGCCGCGCCACTTTGTTTTGATCATGTCCCAGTAGGACTTGAATTCATTGGGATCGACCAGGTTCTTGTTGTAGAAGAGATTCGGCATATCGACGCTGCCGACGAAAACGAATATGTGACTTCCTTCCGGGTCCATATAGTGGTGCTTACCTTCCCACCACTTGGTCACGTCGGTAACTTCCGGAAGCAACAATGCCGGTTTGATGGGATCCAATGCTTTCGCCGGGTAGAGCACCGTCAACGGCGTTGTCGGTCCACAGAGACACACGTCCCAGAGAAATTTCCCGCCACGCCGTTCCGCCATTAGGCGTGGCCCGGTCTCCGCCGCCGGCGTGCTCGCGCTGACAACTTGAATGTCGGCAAATTTCTTTTCGAAGACTCTGACTGCAGCTTCGATGTTCTCACGCTGATACAGGAATACGCTGACTTTGCCTTCTTTTTTCGCCGCCTCGACGGTGCGTTGCCACTCGCCGTCACTCCTTAATTCAGCGCTACGAACGACATCCGTCAGAAACGGATGAAGACTCAGGTTGAACAGCAACAGAGCGCACAGCCGAACCAAAAGGCGAACTTTCAGCGAAGGTGGTTTCACGGGGGTGTATGGCGACTACTTGATGACGCGTGCCATTGCGGCATGATCGATCCGTTGCACGGCAGGCCAATCCACTCACATCTCGATCATTGCCTGAACACGAGACTCAAAACACGTAACCGAAACGGCGAAAGCGTCTAGCTTTCGCGCGGCCACAAGGTGACGCCCTCCGGCTTGAGCTCGAGAAAAACCTTGCCGCCCTGTTTGAGTAGTTTGGCTTCCGGCGAGACGATTACCCGGGTCTCTGAGCCGAGGGTCACGGTGTATTCGTAACGATCGCCGAGGAATTGTGTCGCCTGCAACGTTCCTTCGACGACGTTACCCTGCCCTTCACAGATCT
>DASXSW010000307.1:0-3456 GCA_036505755.1 Binatia bacterium
TCGGTGTAAACATGCGGATGGGGGCTGCAGCGTTCGCCGGAAATCGCGTTGACGCCTTCGACGTGCTCCGAGCCGAGATCATAGAGGACTTTACTGACGACGCCGACGCACTCATTTTCTTTGACGCCCGGTTTCATGAAGCGATAAAGCTCGTCATAGGCGGAGTCGACCATCATGCACGCCGTGTTGAGGAGCGTGATCTCATCCTGGGTTTTGATCTTTCTCACTTCGTGCATGAGCTGCTGGCCGTCGACGACTTTGAGCCCTTGCGCTTGCAGTGCGAAGAGCACCGGCATTTCGATGACATCGACACCTACGGGCTCGTTCAATAATTTCCGTTTTTCCAATTCAAGCTTAATTTTTTTGGCCACGTCTTCAGCCAGACCGGACCCCGGATTGGTGGCGCCGCGGAGCGTGGAAATACCGGCTCGGGAACGCTCGCCAAGCCACGGGCAATAGATCTGATGGTGGCGCGCCGCCGAACCGAAGTCCCAAACGATCGGCTCGTCGTCTTGCGGTAAAAGTGAGAAGCGGACCAGTTTGTCCATCGCCCAGGTGCCGATGTGGGTTGCCGTAATGTAGCGGATGTTGTTCATGTCGAAGCACAGCAGCGCACCCATTTCGGATTTTTTCAGCGCGGCTTTGATTCGATGCAGACGATCCTGACGCAGCCGATCGAGATTTACCCGCTCTTCCCAATCGACACCCATGAGGCCGAAGGTCTTCAATCCCATAGCCTACCTCCTGGTTCAAGGGTTCAATGTTCAAAGTTCAACGATGGCTTGGAACGGCTTAAACGTTTGAACTTTGAACCTGGAACATTGAACAACGCTTTATTGCTTGTTGCACAGCCTTTTTGCCATCTCCGCCACCGAATCCGCCGTCGGCACCGTCTGATCCTCGAGGACCGGTGAGAACGGCACCGGTACATCCATGGCGCCCATGCGTTTCACCGGTGCGTCGAGATAGTAAAATGCGCCGTCTGCGATCACCGACGCGACTTCCGCGGTCACGCCGTAGCTTTCGTAACCTTCATCTATGACAAGCGCACGACTGGTCTTCTTTACCGACTCAATGATCGTTCGCTTGTCGAGGGGCACGGTAGTTCTGACGTCGATAACTTCAGCGCTGATGCCGCTGGCTTGCAACAATTCGAGCGCGGCAAGCGCCACGTGAACCATGCTGCTCGTAGCGACGAGTGTGATGTCGCTACCGACACGTTTGACGTCGGCAACCCCGAGCGGGATCGTGTATTCCTCCTGCGGCACCGGGCCTTTCAGTTGGTACATCATCTTGTCTTCAAAAAAGACCACGGGATTGTCGTCGCGGATGGCGCTCTTGAGCAATCCCTTCGCGTCATAGGGCGTCGACGGCAACACAACCTTCAGACCGGGGATGTGACTGACCCAGGCTTGTAAACTCTGACTATGCTGTGCGGCGGAACGACGTGTTGCGCCGAGCGTTGTACGCAAAACCATCGGTACCTTGAGCTTGCCACCGGACATGTAATGGATCTTGGCTGCTTGGTTCACCAGTTGATCCATCGTTAAAGTAATAAAGTCGCCGAACATGATATCCACCACGGGACGCATGCCGGTCATGGCGGCGCCGACGCCGATGCCGGCAATACCTGCTTCGGAGATGGGCGAATCTATGACTCGTTTGGTGCCGAATTCCTTGACCAGACCGGAAAGCACTTTGAAGGGCGTGCCCGCCTCGGCGACATCTTCACCAATAATGAAAACCCGTGGGTCGCGACGCATCTCTTCGGCGAGCGCTTCATTGATCGCTTGACCGAAGGTGATATCGCGTGTACGTGCTTCCGGCGCAGGTGTTTTCTGCGTTGATGAACTCACGGCTTCAATTTCATCCATCGTATGCACGGCGCCGAGTAGCAAGGCTCCCTTTGCCCACTACATTTCACCGCCGTCGTTGATTTCGTCACGTGTACACATGCAGCTTCACTTCGTCCGGCTCCGGATAAGGCGCCTCAAGCGCGAACTGCACGGCAGTTTTGATTTCAGTAGTGATTTCGTTTTCGATTTGTGCAAAGAGTTTGCCGTCTGCCAATTTGTTTTTCTCCAGCCAGTCAGCGAGTAGTTTCACCGGATCGCGTTGCTTCTTCCATTCCTCTTCTTCCTTTTTCGAGCGGTAATAGGAACGATCGACGTCGCCGACATGGTGGCCGTGAAAACGGTAAGTATTGCACTGCAGGAACGAAGGGCCGTCGCCGTGCCGCGCTCGCTCGACGAGCTTCAAGGCTGTAGCATGGACGATTCTGACATCCTGGCCGTCGATCGATTCGCTATGAATGCCGAATGCCTGAGCGCGCGCCGTTACTTCGCCCGCCGTGGTTTCCCGGAAATCCGTGTACTCGTTGTACTGGTTATTCTCACAGACATAGACTACCGGGAGCTTCCACAGTGACGCCATGTTCATGGCTTCATAAAGCAGCCCTTGACCGAGCGCGCCATCGCCAAAGAAACAAACCGCCACTTGATCAGTGCCACGCATTTTCGCCGACATCGCCGCGCCAGTAGCCATTCCAGCGCTGCCGCCGACGATGGCGTTGGCGCCGAGATTGCCGGTGTCCTGGTCGGCGATATGCATCGAGCCGCCTTTGCCGCGACAGTAGCCCGCGGCCTTGCCCAAAAGCTCCGCAAACATCTTATCGACAACCGCGCCTTTGGCGAGGCAGTGGCCGTGACCGCGATGCGTGCTGGTAATGTAATCGTCGCGGCGAAGCGCCTCGCAGACACCCACCGCCACAGCTTCTTCGCCGATGTAGAGATGGGCGAGGCCCGGCATCTTAGCGCTAAGATAGAGCTGATTGACCTCTTCTTCGAACAAACGGATCTTGAGCATCTGGCGATAGAAGTGGAGCCAGCGCTCGTCATGACTTGGAGGTGACTTAGCGGCTTGCGGATTGGTTTTCTTTGATCGAGCCATCAGTGCGTCACCGCGAATAATTGGAGTATTGGAGTGTTGGAGTAATGGAGTATTGGGTGTTCCGAACCCCACCACTACATCACTCCAGTACTCCAGTCTTCACCCCCGCCATTCTCGCCAGAGCTTCGAAGAGAATCGCAAAATCCTTCTCCGCCAATCCCATGCCGCGCGCCGTGGTAAGCAATTCGTTGGTGATCGCCGTCGTGGGCAGCGGCACGTCGAGTTGGCGGCCCATTTCGAGAGCGAGCAAAAGATCTTTCTGCATCATGTTGACGTCAAACCAGGCTTCGTCGGGCATCTTCAAAACAAACGGCCCGCGGTATTTCACCATCGGCGAAGCGATGACGCTGTTGAGCAGCACTTCGACGGCGGTTTCCCGCGCGATGCCGCTTTTCTCCGCCAGCAGTACACCTTCGCTAAAAGCAACCATCTGAACCGCCAAGCTCAGATTGGTGGCAATCTTCATCGAAACCGCGAGACCGTTAGCGCCAACATGAGTGACTTTCG
>DASXSW010000308.1:0-7934 GCA_036505755.1 Binatia bacterium
GGCCCGTTTGCTTTGCGTGGCCCGCGTATTTTTGCTGAATCGCAACGACGGTAAAATAAGGTGAGTGATTGTAAACGCCGACGACGTTTTGAATCCCCGCCGCCTCCAACTGATCCCAGAGAATTCCCGCCGTCGGATTGCCGTCGATTTTCATCGCGCCGGTCCACAGCGGTGCTTCTTCTTCCAAAATTGGCTCGCTGCGATGATATATCGCTTTGACTCTGATCACCGGCTGCGGTTCGCCTGTGCCGAGAGTGCCACCGGAATAATATCCTGGCCATTCTCCGAAAGGTCCCTCGGCGCGGGAGTCTATTTTAGGTGGCGGTACCTCGCCTTCAATGACGATTTCCGACCCGGCGGGAATCGGCAAACCGGTGAGAGGGCCCCGAATGATCTCCAACGGGCGGCCCAGTAGGCCGCCGGCATAATCCAATTCGGAATTTCCCCAAGCAACTTTGGTGTGCGCTAAGGTAAAGAGTAGCGGATCCGGGCTAAAAGCCACGACGACCGGACAATTCTTCCCTTGCTCCCAATATTTCGCGCAAATCAATCGTCCATGTTGCCCTGGACTCATCCATAGTCCCAGAAGGTCACGATCGTGCAATTGCATTCTGTAAGTACCGGCATTGATAAAGCCGCCTTCCGGATCGGCGTTGATCAGGCAATTGCCGGTGCCGATATAGCGGCCGCCGTCGCCGTCGTGAAAGCGCGGTGCGGGAAATTTGAACAGATCGATTGCGTCGCCTTCCATCACGTTTTCCATAAGCGGCGCGGACTTTACCTCCACTGGCGGAATCGCTTTGCCAGACTTCATCCTCCGCGCCAGCAAACGTACGACTTCGAGCTTGCTTTTCTCAGGAGAGATCCCGAAGGCGAGCGCGGTCCGCTTGTAATTGGCGAACGCAAGACTGACCAGCCGAAACCCGGCGGGATAACCTTTGATCTTATCGAATAGCAGCATCGGCCGAGAATCGAGCTCGGCCGTCGATTCAATCAAAGCGCCGATTTCATTGTCCCAATCGGCGCCTTCGATGAGCCGCCACTCACTGATTTTTTTAGCCTCTTCGATGAAGCCGCGGAAATCGTGGTAGGGTAAAGTCTCCATTTATGGCTGCCGCTCTCCTAAACCTCCTCTCCCTTGACGGGAGAGGATTGAGGTGAGGGTGCTAATTTCATTCCCCTCATCCTAGCCTTCTCCCGCAAGGGGAGAAGGCACAACTATTGCCACCGTATCGCGCATCAAAAACAACGAACGCAGAATCACTGCAAAATCTTCTCAGCAAACTTTTGCGACTTCATTCTTACTTCGACGCACTTGTCTTCCAAATAATTGCGCAAGCGCTCGTTGTCTTTCACACTCAGATAATCCTTGGCTGCCTCAACGCCCTCTTTGACCATCCACTTGGTATCCACGTCCAAGCGGCGCGTGCCATGCAGCAGCGCTCGGCTGTAAAGCTCCTGCCCATCCTTGCTCAAGAGCCAGTTCACGAAAACCTTTGCGGCATTGGGATGCGGCGGATTCTTGAGAATCGCCAGACTGCCATAGCCGTTGCTGGAAGGCGTTCCCTCGCGTGGTTCGGGAAGACTTTTGACCGGCAGGCCAGCTTTGACGAAAGGCTCCGTCTGCGCGACACCGATACCGAGTGTGAGCGCCACCTTCGCTTTTGCCAACGCTTCGGCGAGCTGCCGCAGGTTCTGTGTGACGAAAAGATCTTGCTGCACGAGTTTTTTGAGATAGTCCTCCCCTTTGATGTCCCAAAGATACGACCACACCGACAAACCGGAGCCCGGCACGCGAGGATCGCTCAACCCGATCTTCCCTTTCCACTTCGGATCGAGAAAATCATCCAGTGAACGAAGCTCATCGGGCTTCGCCAGCGTCGTATTGTACCAAAAGCCTTCCGTGGTCTTGGTCGCGATAAAAGAATAAAAGAGCCGCGTGCTGCTCACGTTGTCCATAAAAACATGACCGCCCCACCAATTTTTCGGATCTTTCACTTCGGGAGAACCATGTAATTTTCCACTTGATCGAACAGTCCGGTCTTGATCAGCGGTACACCGGTACACGAGCCAAAGATGAAAGTGTCGAAGTAACGCACGCCCGCTTTGCCTTCGGTGACGACGCGGTTGGCGATCTGCGGTCCCGTCGCGGGAAATAGCTCCAACTCAAAACCAAACTTCGCTTTGAATGCGCTCTCGCGCTCCTTTCTCAACTCCGCGCTCGGCGGAATACCGACGACGACCGTTCCTTCCTTCTTTGCCGCCGCGAGCGTTTTCTCCCACTCGCTCTGCCACAATGTCTGCGCATTCGCGTGCCCAATCGCGAATACGGAAGCAAGAATGATTGAAACGATGCGGGATAGCTCCTTCATGTTGGTCTTGATTGCAACGGTCCTAGTACGGCAAAGCCGCACCGACGATGAAAAGGAAAATTTACCGCAGAGACACAGAGTTCGCAGAGATTTTGTTTTCCAACTCTCCCCCTCCGCGGCCTCAGCGCCTCAGTGGTGAATAATCCTTCGTGCTCTTCGACACCGCCGCCGCAACAAAGACTTTACTGCACGTCGAAACGCGTTTCGCGCTCGGAAACATTGTTGAATGCTTTTGGATGAACCAGCTTGCGGCTGTAAAGCACCATGCGCAGAAACCCGGGACTGCCGGTGATTCGGTGCGCTACACCGCGAGGAATATATGACATCTGGCCAGGATCCAGCTCGAGAGCGCCCCACTCGGTGTGATTCAGCGAATGACCGCGAAACTGAAACCAGATCTCGTCCTCATCACAACCGCGGTGAAATCCATTTTGCTCTTCTTCGAGATTGTAAACGTCGACTCTGAACTCTTTGCCGTTGTAGAGCACCGGCGCGCGCGCGCCGCCCTTACCGGTCATGCCGGTGAAATAATTGAACGCGCTCAACTTCCTTACGATGCGACCACCTTCGCGTTTGCACCCAATGAGTGCCGCAACATCACGCTCGACCCAAAGATCCGATTGCGGGTCCCAGAAACTGATATGCTCCAAGACTAGTCTTTGACCGTCAGAGTCCGATTTGCCTCCGTTCGTGACCCCGATCGGTTCGGAAGGCCGTACGGCAAATTGCCTTTGCATCGTTGGTTTTTCCGGATCCACACCTTCGGTCACACACTCTTGCGTCGCCACGCGCACGCGCAAGCATTGGTCCGTACCCGTCGTGCGGTGCGAGATAGCCGCCGGAACGAGGACGATTTCGCCGGGCTCGACTTCAACGACGCCCGATTCGCTTTCAATCTTCGAGCGCCCGCAAAATTGTAAATAGACCACGTCATGATCCGCCGCGCGCGTGAGCTGCGCCTCGTGTCCGGCGATATGTTCAACGGCGACCCGCAAACTGTCGCCCTCGAATATCGCGACTCGCGCGCGATTGCCCGAAAGCGGCGTGCTCCGAAGCAGATCGAACGGGCGAATTCTCGGGACCATTCTTTGCCCCATGCGGGCCGTGCCGATGACCGCGCTTTCGTCCCGTTCCATCCAGATATGCTCAGGCGGCTCCCTGTGCGTCATGAACTCGCGTATTTTCTTAGCCATCTTGTCCTCCTATTGATTAAACGCATTGACGAATGACGATGCTCCAATCTCTTATATCGAAGCACACTAACGTTACAACTTAGGCTTCCAGCTTTTCTTAAGCTCAGCGTAGATTTTCTTAATGATGCTATAGTCGTAAAACCTGCTTGGATCGGGAACGCTCGCCGCTTTGATCAATTCAGCGCGCGTCAAAATTTCGTCCTTCAGCACTTCGTCCGCAACCGACCCTTCATCGGTCATGCTGCTCAATGCCGTGTCATAATCGACCAAAAGCGCATCCGGCGGCAATGGAGTATGCTTGGACACCATCGCGATCGTCGGCTCTTTGTAACGGCGCGCAAATTCCCTGCCCTTCGCCAATGCGCGGAGAAATCGCGCAACCAACGCGGGATTGTCGGCCAGTAATTTGTTTGATACCGCGACGCCGTTCCAAACGAGTTGGATTTCCTTGCTGATATCGGCGAGGGTGTTCGCGCGAATCGATCCGAGCTGCGTGATATCTCTCGGCGATAGCGGGGCGGCATCGACGGAGCCGGAAAGGAATGCTGGAAATCGCGCTTCGCTTCTTACCGCAATGAAGAGAAACGATTTCGGATCCAGCCGATACTTCTTTAACAGCAGCAACGTGGACAGATGGCCTGTGTCGCCAAAAGTGTTGATGGCGATTTTCTTCCCGATCAGGTCTTGCAGGGTCTTAATCTCAGGTTTGTTCGAAAGCAATTTGTAAGTGGGTCGTGATTGATTGGTGTAAATAATTTTGACCGGCCCGCCGCGCAGCGCTGCGCTGAGAGCGGATCCTGCTGACGAGCTGAAGTGTATTTGACCTGATAGCAGAGTCTGGGTCGCGGAGCCTCCCCCGGATCTGAGGATTTTTACGTTGAGCCCCTCCTCGGAAACATAGCCCTTCTCGATTGCGACAACATGGTCCATGTACGCCGCGCCGAGTGACGCATACGAGACAGTGATATCCTCGGCAAGTACCGTATCCGGATAAATCGAAAGCGCGAATGCTAACAGGAAGCTGCTAACTATGCTCCTCCAACGCCAGTGCATTTTATGCTTGCCCCTCCTTCATCCTCCGCTGCGACGCGGGGGAGGAAAGAGGTGGGGGCTAACGCCTTACTGCTTGTTTCGCCGCAGGATAAAAATATTCGTAGGTTCCGTCATCCACTCTCTTGAAGATGCTCGTGACCGTTTTCCATGGATCTTTGGCGTAGTCGTCATAGCGTCCCTTGGCATTAATGCCGGGGATTTCCGGCACCCAATCTTCGGCCAGTAACTCCTTCGGATCGCCGTAGCGAGAAGTGAGGGCGCGCACTTCCGGGCTATCGAGCGACGACATACGGCCCTTGTTGATGATGGTCACCCAGGTGTTTTTCGTGCCACGCACCCGGAGCCTGTAGGTAGTGAAATAATTGTGGATATGAAACCAGTGGTCGTCCGGCAGGTTATTCTTCTTGGTGAACTCGACCCATTCTTTGGCCCACTCGGGCGAGTCGGGGCCATGGTGCACACGGATGCCGTGGCCGTAGTGCATGACACCGCTCCGGTTTCGTTCCGTGGTGTTTTCGCCGACCGCGTTTTCATCCGGCCGCTTGTAAAATTTAGGATTAGTTCCCAGCGCCGCTTCATAGAGCAGCCAGTAGCCGGGGCGATCATGATAGGGATAGGTCAGCTCGTTGATCTTGGGGTACTTCAAAAATTCACGCCAGGCATCGGCGTACAGACCCGTCCCCTTTACGTCGGCGACGAAGCCATCCTTGATTTGCACTTCAGTTCGCGGGAAATGACCCGCGTGATTCGCCGTGCCGGCGATGACACCATTGGGCCTTGGCGTCGGCGAGCGTGGGTTCCATTTCTTCTGGAACGCCGGATACTCGACAACAGAATACGGGAAGCGTCCCGTTGCTTGATTGGGGAACATATAAAGATGTCCCTGCTGATAAACGCCGCGCGCCCAGCGTTCGGCCATGTCTTCGGTCAATTGAGAAGTCAGATTGGTCCCTTCAGGGTCGGTGATTTGCAGATAATCGGCCCACCCGATCGGTTCGATGGTGCGCTCTTCCGCCAGCCGCCACACATCACCGGGAAACGACGAAATTTTGCTCATCACCGTCCAGCGGTTGTCGTAAACCATCACGCCAAGATATTTTTCCTCATAGGGACGCACGTAGCGGCGCAAGGTCGTGGTTCCACCCGTGCCCCAGAAAACGCCTCTCACGCTTGGATTCTTTTCGAGAAATTGCTTGATGCCCTTGCCGATGTTTTCATTATCGAGTTTTTTCTGTGCTTCCTTCAAACGTTCGGGGATCTCGGCCTTCGCCGGGTAAAGCGCCTCATACAGATCGGGCCGCCGCTCTTTGAGCCATTTTTTCGGCGCTTCGGGGTCGGCAAACCGGCTATCGATCCATCTTCTCGCCTCCATGTAACCCTGCTCCGAAGTGAACTGCCGCCGCGCTTTGCGCAGCTCGGCAGCATCCGAGCGGCTGACGCCGACAAGCTCGTAATCGTTAAGTAAATGGACTTTGACGCCCCGCTCTTCAATGGCGCGCTTGAGCGCCTGCACAACCAAGTCCTCCGCCGTCGCCGTTAGAACGAGAGCGACTGATTCGCCATCCTTCAGAATTCCAAAGCCATCCCCTTGTAAACCCGTCGTCTGTCGCGCGATCGCGCGCGCGTAGGGCATTACCTCATCGATCGACTTCGGCGCCTTGGTGTACGAGGGGAAACGGGGCGCAGGATAGACATTCTTCTCAGCGCCATACGTGCGGCCACTGAGCGCTAGACAAACCAATATTGCAAGTGTGGCAATCCGGTGTTTCATATCTTCCTCCGATGTCATTCTGAGCGAGAGCGAAGAATCTCTCCCTTGTACCAATCTGAGCTCAAGTCTTCCCATTTGGGATTTACCGAGCTAATCAATGCAAGCTTTTTCTTCCGAAGCCACCCTTTGATTTGTTTCTCCCGAGCTATTGCTGTTTGAACATCGTTGGTCTCTTCGAAATAGACCAATCTTGTAATGTTGTACTTCGCAGTAAAACCAGGAAGCAGCTTGTTTTTGTGCTCAAAAACCCTCTTTGTGAGATCATTTGTCACTCCTGTGTAAAGAGTATTCGATTCGTTGGTCATAATGTAAACGTAGTAGGACTTGTACAGCATCGGCATACTCTGAGAGATCCTTCGCTTTGCTCAGGATGACACCTGCGTATCGATCCCGTCGAGTTTTAGCCGGCTAACCAACGAACCCGGATCACTTTTTTTTCAGCGCCGGATAAAAATACTCATAGGTCGAAGACTCGATCTTTTTCATCACCATAACCTGCGTTTTCCAGGGATCCTTCGCGTAGTCCTCATAGCGCCCGGGCGCGTTGATTCCCGGGAGATGCGGCGACCAATCGTCGGCAAGGAGATCCTTTGGATCGCCATAGCGCGACGCGAGGGCACGCACCTCGGGCGCCCTGTAGGCGGTAATCTCTCCTTTGTCGATCACCGTGAGCCAGGTATTTTTGGTCCCTCGGATGCGAATCTGATAGGTCGGCAGCGTATTGTGAACGTGCCACCAATGATCGTTGGGCAGCGCATGCTGAGCGGCGAAATCCATCCACTCTTTGGACTCCAGCGGCTTGTCCGGCCCATGATGCAGACGCAAGCCGAATCCCCAATGAATCACCCCGGCGTTGTTTCGCTCCGAGGAATTTGTCCCTTCCATAGCTTCGTCCGGCCGCTTGAAGAACTTTGGATTGGTTCCCAGACCGGCTTCATAGATCCACCAATACCCGGGTTGATCGTGATAGGGATACGTAACGTCGTTGATCTTCGGGTACTTGAGAAACTCGCGCCACACTTCACCATAGATTCCTCCGCCCTTTACTTCCGTCACATAGCCGTCTTTCAAACGGACCTCGATTCTTGGATAGGACCCAGTGTGATTGGTCGTGCCGGCAAAAACCCCGTTAACCTTGAGCAGAAAGCGCGGATTGTATTCTTTCGTGAAGGCGGGGTAGTCCACCGTTGAGTAAGGGAACCGGCCGGTTGCCTGGTGGGGAAACATATAGAGATGTCCCTGCTGGTATCCTCCTTTGGCCCACGCCTGAGCCTGCTTTTCATCGACGTCGAATGTGAAGTTGGTTCCTTCCGGATCGGTGACATGCACACGGTCGACCCACGCTAGAGGCTCAATGATTCGCTCTTCCGCGAGTCGCCAGACGTCGCCCGGGAAAGTCGCGGCCTTGTTCATGAGCTCCCAGCGGTTGTCAAAAATGAAATTGCCGAAAAATTTCTTGCTGTGCTCGCCCATCGTTCGGCTCGCCGCCGTGCGGCCGCCGCGCTGGAAGAAAACGGCATTGACTTCGGGGTGTTTGTCCAGATA
>DASXSW010000309.1:0-7307 GCA_036505755.1 Binatia bacterium
GCGCGACGATCAATTCTATCCGATGACGTTGAAAGAGATGGAAGAGCTCGATATCCCGCAAGCCGATAAAGAAAAGATTTACTATTTGAATGCCAAAAGATTGTTTGGAATCTAAGTATTCGGTCAAGCGTTCAAGGGTTCAAAAGTTCAAGGTTCAATTCGTTCCAGTGATTTGAGCCGTAACTTGCGCGAGGTGCCAAATTATTCCCTCGCCCGCATCGCGGGAGAGGGTTAGGGTGAGGGTTTCCGTTCCAATTCTCATCGCTCCATGACCGCCAACGCTTCGACGTGAAACGTTTGAGGAAACAGGTCGATGGGCTGGACTATCTGAAGTTTGTAGCCTTGTTTGGCGAGCGCGGCGAGGTCGCGTGCCAACGTCGCTGGGTTACATGAGATGTAGATCATCTTGCTTGCTTCGAGGCCGGCCAAATCTCTTTCGATCCCCTTGGCTCCCGCTCGCGGCGGGTCGAGAATGATCTTGGTGAACCGCTCCTTTCGGTTTTTCAATTGAGTGATAGCTTGAGAGACCGGAGAGCAAATCCAGCGGATGTTGCTGGTGGCGTTCCTCTGCGCGTTGAGCTTGCCGCTCACGACGGATGGACGATGACTTTCAACGGCGACGACTTCCGCGACCTGTTTGGCAATTGGCAGGGTAAAGTTTCCGGCGCCACAGTAGAGCTCCAGGATACGGTCGTGATTGTGAAAGTCTGCCACTGCGAGCAGCTCCTGGAGGATGCGGCGATTTCCATCAGAGTTCACTTGTGTGAAAATATCGGCGTCGACGGCGAGTGAGAAGTCGCTTGATAACTTTACGCTGATCGTCGGCTGTCCCCATACTTTGCGCCAGTTACGGCCATGAAGAATCAAGCCGTGGATACCGTTGTTGGCGCTGACAAGCTCTTTGCAGGCGGATTCATAGCGCATGGCAAATTCATCAAGCGCACTGGCTGTAACCACGATTTGATTTGGCTCGTCGCCCGTTACGATTTCTAGATGCTCCGTCATTATGGGCAGACCGGGCAACCAGCGCCGAAGATATTCAATGACTCCGTTCAAACGATCGTCGGCAATGGCGCAGGAATCGATTTCCACCAATTGGTGCGATGAGGCGCCGTAAAAACCGACTTTGCTTGCCCCGTCAACCTGGAGCCGGATGCGCCGACGATAGTGATATTCGTTTGACGACGGAATGATGGGTCGCAATTCGAAGCGGTCGAGTTTACCGATACGGCGGAGCGCGTCTTCGACGCTCTGCTGTTTAGCTTTCAGCTGGGCGTCATAACGTAGGTGCTGCCACGAACAACCGCCGCAACTGCCAACATAGGGGCAAAGCGGCGTTTGTCTGACCGAAGATGGCGCAATCAGGCGGTGCATTGCGCCGACGGCGTAGCGGTCTTTTGACTCGACAATCTTCGCCTCCACAATGTCGCCGGGTGCCGTGTGAGGGACCATCACGGCCTTGCCGTCCAGGCGTCCGATGCCGTAGGGACCGTAGGATAGAGAGTCGATCTCTAGCGTGAGCGCGTTTTTCGCGTTAGTCTGTGACATCTGCGGAAATTGATCAACGAACCTAGAAGAAATTAACCCGAGCGCGGCTGAGCCGCAAGCAAAGTGGAAAAAGCGGGATTGACCGCGGAGGCGCAGAGCACGCAGAGATTTTTCATTTCAAACTCTCTTGTCCGCGATCTCCGCGTCTCGGCGGTGAACTATCCGAAACTTCGTGTCCTTCGTGCGCTTCGTGGTTAGAAAGTTTTTCAATGGAAGCCCAAGACGATCCGAGATTTTTGAAAGGTATTGAAGAATTCAATCAAGGGCTTTTCTTCGAGTGCCATGAGACGCTCGAAGAAATCTGGTTGGAAGATCACAGCGAAACACGGCAGTTCTATCAAGGGATCATCCAGATCGCCGCGGGATATTTCAAATTGGAGCAGGGCGTGCCGGTAGGCGCGATTAAACTTTGGCGCACCGGGCTCGCGAAGATCGACCCGTTCTGTCCGGTATTTCTCGGCATCAACGTCGCGTCGCTTACCGAAGCGGTAAAAGGACACCTGGCGGAACTTGAAGCCGATCAGCAAAACGCTTCACTTACATTGCGCGCGCCCACCATTCATCTCATTTGCTAGCGTTGCTGCTGCATGATCCGCTGCCTCGACGTCCGCAAAATTTATCGGCAAGGTGAAAACGATATCACAGCGCTGGCCGGCGTGTCGCTGGATATCGCTAAAGGATCCTTTGTCGTTATCATGGGGCCGAGCGGCTCGGGTAAGAGCACGCTGTTGCATTTGATCGGCGGGTTGGACCGGCCCAGCAGCGGCGACCTCTTGGTCGACGGCCGACTTATCGGCCAAATGGCGGATGATGCGGTAACATTATTCCGGCGCACCAAGATCGGTTTCATCTTCCAATTTTTCAATCTTCTACCGACCTTGACCGCATTGGAAAACATCACCTTGCCATTTGTGCTCGACGGTGTCTCCAAAGGGGAGGCCGACCGTAAAGCCCATTTGCTCTTGGAAAAGGTCGGTTTGGAACCGCGTAAGCATCATCTGCCCGAAGAACTTTCCGGCGGCGAAATACAGCGGGTTGCGGTGGCGCGCGCTTTGGCGTTCGACCCGCCGATTCTCTTGGCCGACGAGCCCACCGGCAATCTCGATTCGAAAAATGGCGACGCCATTCTGTCGCTCTTACGAAAGATCAACCAAGAACAGGGCTGCACGGTGGTCATGGTTACGCACAGTCAGGAAGCGGCGAGCTATGGCGACCGAATTATCCTTTTGCGCGACGGTCGGGTGGAGAAAGAAGCGCCGTAATGCTGCGTTTATTAAACAAGATCTCTTGGCGCCATGCAGTGCGTCATCGTCTGAGAACCGCGCTCACCTTTTTTGGCATCGTCCTCGGCGTGGCCGTCATTGTGGCGATAGCGGTGGTCAATCGGTCTCTGACCACATCTTTTCAGTCGACCATCGATCAAATCGCCGGCAAAGCCGTGCTGCAGGTGGCCAACGGCGAGAGCGGCATTGCCGAGTCGCTGTTTCCAACGATTCGTGACACTCCGGGAGTTCGAGATGCCGCGGCGGCGGTGGAAGGATTTTTGCCCGTTGCTGGCGTGCCGGGCGAACGGCTCTACGTTTACGGCGTCGACTTGCTCACGGATTCCGCCATTCGCGAGCATCAGTTTGCCGGTTCCCCCTTTGAGTTCGATCAAGCGCTCGATTTTATCGCCCAACCCGACTCCATCGCTCTCACCGAATCTTTCTCACGCCGGCTAAATCTTCCCTTGGGCGCAAAAGTGGTATTGCTCACGAGCCAAGGTAAGCGAGATTACACGGTTCGGGCATTGCTGAAAGAACAGGGAACGGCAACGGTGTTCGGCGGCAGCTTCGCCTTGATGGATTTGCCGGCGGCGCAGAAAACATTTGGCAAGGAGGGCAAGCTCGACGTCGTTGACCTTACTGTTGAAGAAGGGGAAAAAATCGAGACCGTGCAGCAGCGGCTGAGACAGCGACTCGGCGGGGCGGCCGAGGTCGAGCGGCCTCGTAAGCGCGGCGAGCAGATCGAGTTCTTGCTGACTTCCTTTCGCGTGGGCCTATTTTTTGTGAGCTTGATCGCTCTCTTCGTCGGGTTTTTTCTTATTTACAACACCGTATCGGTGTCGGTGATTCAACGGAAGAAAGATATCGGCACGCTGCGTTGCCTGGGAATGAAGCGTGGGGAATTGTTGCGGCTGATTATCGCGGAGGCACTACTGCTGGCGGTAGGCGGGTCTTGTGTCGGCGTCGCTCTTGGATGGCTGCTGGCGCGTGTCGCATTGGTCTCAGTCGGAGAAACGGTCGGCAACCTGTTTTCGCTTGTTGATCTTGCCGAAGGCACGCTCTCGCCACACGATTTGGCGCTGGCGTTGGGCAGCGGGGTGGCCGTTGCGATGCTCGCCGCGCTGCATCCAGCTTGGGAAGCGATCCGCGTCAGTCCGCTGGAAAACGCCCGGCAAGCAGCGTGGCAGCCGGCAAATCGCGGAAAGACGTCTTGGGCCAATCGCCTCGGGCTTCTCTGCTTGGTTATTTCTCCAACTCTCCTGCTGCTCGCGTCATCCGTGAACGGCTCAGTAGAAAGATTTAGCGTCGGCGTCGTCGGCATGCTGGTTTTTCTCCTCAGCCTGGCTTTTTTCTGCCCGGCGATTATCAGTCATGCTGTCCGCTGGTTTTGGCAATCGGCCTTGCGATTGCCGGGTTTGACGTGGGTCGAAGCGCGCTTGGCATCGGATAGCTTGCGCCGCAATCCGGTCCGCTCCGGGATCACGGTTGCGACCATGGTGATTAGTCTGGCAGCGATTTTCACGATTGCCGCCTTTGTTAGCAGCGTGCGCGGTTCGTTGCTCGCGTGGGTCGATCAAATGGTCACGGCGGATTTAATCGTCAGCTCGGGAGCGAGAACAGCGGGGCCGAAAAATGTTCCGCTCAGGGAAGATCTCCTGCCGGAGCTAAAAAGGATTCCGGGAGTCAAAATTGTCGATCTCTATCGACTCATTCGTTCGACCTATAAAGAAAAACCGATTCTCATCGAATCATTCTCCGCGCGCGAATCGGCGAGCGTGCGGTCATTGCCCATGGCCGACGGCAACGGCGCGCAAGCGCTGCGCGAGATGGCTGAAGGCAAGGGAGTTATTATAAGTGAGAGCTTTCGCAGCAAATTCGGAACAACCACAAACGAGACGGTCGAGCTGGTGACCCCGTCCGGAAAGATCGAGTTTAAAGTCATTGGCGTCTACGTCGACTATTCATCGGACGTCGGTAGCGTGCTGCTCGATCGCGCTTTGTACAAGAAATATTGGCGCGACGAGCTTCTGGATGCGTTCGATCTCTGGTTGGAGCCCGGCGCGGATCAGCAGCAGATCATTCAAACCATCCGGACAAATTATGGTGAACCCTATCAGCTCTTCATCAGCACGCACCGCGAGCTTAGGGAAACAGTGGTGCGGATCATGGAGCAATCGTTCGTAGTGAACTACGCCGTCGAAATCGTCGCGGTCGTCGTCGCGATCTTCAGCGTGATTAATACGCTCTTGGCGTCGATCCTGGATCGCACTAGAGAAATCGGTGTCTTGCGCGCGATTGGCGCCACGCAGGCACAAGTGCGGCGAATTGTCGTAATGGAGGCAGGCTGGATGGGGCTGATTGGCGGATTGCTTGGTCTATTTGCCGGCACGGTGATGGCGTATCACCATGTTGTCTACAATACCAAAATGCTTACGGGCTGGACGTTTCAATTTTATTATCCTTACGACGTGGCGATCTTTTCGCTTATCGCGGCCGTGATTTTGTGTCTATTGGCAGGGTACGGACCAGCGAAGCAAGCGGCATCGACGCCCATCGTCACGGCAATCGGATACGAATAAAAACCAAGAGTTAACCACAAAGGGCGCAAAGTAGACAATCGAGGCACTAGCCATTAGCTCGGACAAAAGTTGCGCGTTGTCATTTCGACCGAAGGGAGAAATCTTTCTTCTAAATTCGAAATTCGAATATCGAAATCCGAAACAATTTCAAAACTCGAAGTATTAAAACCTTAAAACTCGAGTCCGAATCGGGGTTGGTTGGAACATTGGATTTTTTTGTCATTTGATATTGTTTCGAGCTTCGGATTTCGTGCTTCGAATTTAGCCGTCTATCCTTGGCGGCCTTTGCGTCTTTGCGCGAGACAATCAGATTTGGTTGCGGCTCTGCCGTGCTAGTGTCCTGACCCAGAAGTTCATTTAAAAACTCCAAAACATGGCGCTGGTTGAAGCCGCACTCAAATCCCCCTCTATCCCCCTCTTTTTCAAAGGGGGAATTGGCTCCGGGGAAGCTTAACCCCTCTTTGGAAAAGAGGGGAAGGGGAGATTTTTGGGCGGAGTGAGGGTGGAATTATATCGCGAACTTCTAGGTCACCACACTAGGCGCTCTGTGATTAATTAATCCGAAGCGGTTCGTCTACGACGTCGGCACTTCCGTAAACATCACGAAGCGGGCGCGGCGGTTTTTTACGCGGCATTCTTCGGTGTGCTCGAAACAGGCAGGTGCTTCTTTACCGTAGCTGATCGTCACGAGGCGGTCATTCGTGATCCCCTGATTGACTAGAAAATCCCTTGCCACTTGGGCACGCTTGGCGCCGAGCGCCAAGTTGTACTCAGCAGACCCGATATCGTCGCAATGACCTTCAACTTCGACTCGTGCCTTTGGGTTGGCTTTCATCCACTCTGCGTTCTTCCTGAGAATCTCTTGAGCTTCGGTGGCTAACTCGACGCTATCGAACTCGTAGTATACGTCCTTCATAGCTGCGCCGGGCGGAGTGATCGCGGCAAGACCGCGGCTAATTGCTTCCATCGCTGACGGCGAGTGCGCCGAGGCAGGCATCGCCGGATTATTAAGCGACGGCGGTGCCGAGAAAAGCCTGGGTGTGGGCGCCTCCGAAGAACAGCCGGCAAGAAGAAGCGTAAGTAGAAGATGAGGTATCGCGCGATAGAGCTCTCTCATAGAGATCAATTGACCAGGGGCATAACGCATGAGTTGGCAGGGAATCTACGACTTTTTTCCCTATATCCTCGCGATTTAGCGGAGAATTGTCAAGTTTTTTTCCATAGGGACCCGATGGGTTCGGCCAATTGCCTCGACGCTACAGCCAGTTGCTGCGTCGATTTCGTAAATGGAACCACAGTGTTCCAAAAATGGCGCCAAAAGAATCGATCATGACGTCGACCGGGCTGGCGGTTCGACTAGGCACGAATGCTTGATGTATCTCATCGCTCGCGGCATAGAACGTCGCCAACCCAATGCTCCAAAGCAACCGGCGCTTTTCGGACTGTGTCGAAAACTCCGCGTCCAGGGCACGCATGAGCAAGACGGCAAGTATGAAATATTCACTCCAATGGCCGAGCTTACGAATCAACAAGACGATGACCTCGATACGTGCCGCGAAGACGTCGGGAAGTAGATCGGCGAGTAAGGGTGCCAAAAATGGCGTGGTGTTCGCGGACGAAAATAATTCCGTCGATAAAATAAAAATAACCATCATCCAGAGTATGACGGGTGCCCAGTTGATGATCATGGCACTCCAGGTCCTCAATTTCAGAGGCTTCATGGCAATTGGCTATAGTATCGGATATAGCGACTTAGAGATATGGTTTATGAGAAAGGCGCAGCACTGTGAAGCATAAAATAACGTTGATACCGGGCGATGGCATCGGGCCGGAGGTCACGAAGCCGACACTCGCGATCATCAAAGCGGCGGGTGTGCGCGTTGAATGGGAGACTTACCTAGCCGGCGCCGAGGCA
>DASXSW010000310.1:0-15399 GCA_036505755.1 Binatia bacterium
TGATCGGACGGCGATTCATTGCAAGTGATATTTCTCGACGAGAATGCGGCGAAAGCGCGAGCCGTAAATCAAATCGAAAGTCTC
Organism: Binatia bacterium; assembly: GCA_036505755.1. Lineage (GTDB taxonomy): Bacteria > Desulfobacterota > Binatia > UBA9968 > UBA9968 > DP-20. Next base: position 85 of record DASXSW010000310.1, read on the forward strand.
CTCTTTATCGGGAAAGAGCTCCAGCGCGGTGCGCTTCGCGTGATTCACGACGTCCCGCGCTTCGTCCAAAGTGAGATCGACCCGCCACAGGAGCGCTGCAGCAAGATCCATCGCCCGGCAGAGCCGGCGCAACTTTCGCTCTTCGGCCATCAACGCTTCCTTATCTGCTGCCATCGGACAGTTTTCCTCTATGGCGCCTGTGGGCGGATGCTTTTCCTAGCGCGCCAACCTATTACGTTTAGCACACGGCACGATTGATGCAAGATTTCGGCGGCTTTAAGGCGCGCCGGTACTTTGATAATTTGATCCGGTGCGCATTAGCGAGATTTTCTATTCCATTCAGGGCGAGGGCCGTCTTTGCGGTATCCCGTCGGTATTCATTAGGACTTCCGGTTGCAACCTCCGCTGCGTATGGTGCGACACGCCCTACACTTCGTGGCGGCCGGAAGGAAAGTCATGGAGCATCTCCAAGATCGTCAGCGAGGTCAAGAAATACCCGAGCCGTTACATCGTCATCACCGGCGGCGAGCCCCTCTTGGCGCCGGAAATCGGCGCGCTTACCGGCGAGCTTAAGCGCGACGGCGCCCATATTACAATCGAAACAGCGGCAACGATTTTTAAGCCGCTTGCGGGTGATTTGATTTCGCTGAGTCCGAAGCTGGCGAATTCGACGCCGTGGAAAAGGGAGAATGGCAAGTTCGCTCAATTGCACGAGGAGCGACGGCTGAATTTTACCGTCATTCAGAAATATCTCGACGGCTACGACTACCAAATTAAATTCGTAGTGGAACGCAAAGAAGACTTTGATGAAATTCGTCACGTGCTCGACAACCTCAAGAACGTTGATCCGGCTCGCGTCTTGATCATGGCGCAGGGCACGAGAAAAAAGCAGTTAAGCGAGAAGGCGAAATGGATTGTCGAGCTATGCAAAGAAAATGGTTACGGTTTTACGCCCCGTTTGCAGATTGAGTTGTTCGGCAATCGGCGAGGGACATAGTCCGCGCGAGGCGCGGAATTTCAGATTCCAAATTTCACATTCAGAAGTAGGTTCCTTCATGGATTCCTGAGTTGGCCAGCGCAGGTTGGCGTGGTCGAAGGAACTCGATGGGTATCGCGAAGTCTATCCTGAGAGAAGTCGAAGGGCTCAACCCATCCGACCATTTAGTGGGTGAGCGTCGGCGTGATAGGCGGCTGTGGATTTGCCGAGCTGATCGGGTCGGCTTTACGATCAGTAGAAGTCTCCTGGCTAGGTGGCGTAGCGGGAGGTTCCTTAAAATTCTTGTCCAACTTTGCGAGCAGGGTCGGCGCAAGAAGTTTCACCAGAGTCACCGGCAGGGAGCTGGTAAAGTGGTAATTGTCCGCCTCGCGTCCTTGGACATAGGCGGTAATGACACCGAAGTAGCGCTCGCCGATATAAAAAACGAAAGTCGCCGTCCTATTGGTAGCACGCGACGTGATAACACCGCCGGCACGGTTGAACGTCTCAAAGCGGTTATCGCCCGATCCGGTCTTGCCACCGACCGTAACGACATTACCATCGGATAATTTAAATACACCGTTAAGACGGCGGGCGGTCCCTTGCTCAACGACTTCGGCCATAGCCTTTCGTACCGTTCCAGCAATTTCAGGGGCGAGCACGCGCTCGCCTTCTTTCGGTGTCCTTTCGAGCAGGGTCTCGTAGGGAGTCCCACCGGCGAAATGCACTTTGGCGAGGCTTGCCGAAGGCCGGCGCACCCCATCGTTGACCAGAATACCGACTAGTTCAGCGAGCGCTACGGGACGATCCGAAGAACTGCCGATGGCGGTGGCGTAGGTCGGAACCATAGTCTTAAAGGGAAAGCCAAGGCGTTGCCAATACGGCGCCATCCGGTTAAAGGCGTCTCGTTCTATGCGGATGCGCAGGCGCAGATCCTGGGCGCGGCGATTGTGGCTATTGAGTAGCCATGCGGAGCCCATGCGGCGCGCTTCGGCGCTCGCGGCATAGAGTCTTTCCCACGAAAGATTGGCGTCTTTGCGAAACTCACCAGCGCACCAAAGGTCGAGCGGGTGCAAGGCAAGAAGGTAGGCGTAGTCGACCGAGGTCAGACGCGGGTTTTGATAGGCGTGCAACAACTTCGCTACATCGATACCCGCGGTTGGCAATTTGTTCTTCTCCAGCCACGCTTTTAGCTCCGCTTCGCTGGTGCCAATACGCCAGGCATAAAAGAGAATGGTCAAGCGGCGTTCGATACTACCTTTTGTTCCGACCAAGCGTCGCACGATTTCATCGGGGGACTGCTTAGCATAATTTTGATAAGCCCGGCGCAGCGTGGCGCGCGATTCCTCGTCGGCAATTTCTTGTAGCATTTTCTGCCGATTGCTATTGGCCGGATTCTCCAGCACATCATCAGAGTCATAAGCAAGACGGACGCGATGATAGCTGACTATATCGCGCATCAACCGAATGAATACCAGATTGATCGAATTGCGAAACGCGTCGCGCAGCTCGACAATGCGGTTATTATCTTCCTTCGCGAAGTTCTCGAAGTGAAGCAGCCCGCCGCCGGTAAAAAACTCCTCATAAGGGCTGGCCGAGTAGCGCCGCTCCATCGCGCGATCGAGAAACGGCTGTAGCCCGAGATTTTTTTCGTTGCGTAACGTTTCGATGCCCCACCGGGTCAACGGATCGCGCGCAGTTTGCGCTCTTTGGGCGAGCTGTTTTTGAGTCAAGCCGGAAATCTCGCGATGGATCTCGGCGATCACTTCCAGATAATGGGTAAGAGTGCGCAGCTTGGCCGTGCTGCCGAGCTCCAGCTTGACGCTTCTGTTGAAATCGAACGGCGCAGCGAAATTATCCGCCTGAACGCGGACGAGGTTGCCGCCCGGGGTCGCTTCGACCAGCAGAAAGGAATAAATCACTTTAGCGGGGTCGGCGCCTTCCAAGAGGCGCTCACCGTTCAGCCCGTATGCGCTGATGACCTTCGGATCGGCCAAGCGATGCAGGAACTCGGTCACTTTCTTTTGCAGCGAGACATCGAAAGTGCTATCCACTTGCAAGTGAAGCCGATTGAGATCGTAGAGATTGGTAACGCCGAGCGCGTCCATCATGTTGGTGCGAATGGCGTTGGCTGCTTTGTTCTTGTTTGACGATGGTTGCGGCGGCAATGGTGCGCTGGGAATAAATCGAATGGGTGTCTCTTGCAGTTGGGCTGCGATCTCCCAATCGATGATACCGGCCCGTGCCAGCAGTCGAGTGAATTGGTTGACTTTTTCTTCCAAAGACTCCCGTTCATCGACGAGAAATACCGAAGGAGCGCGTACCGAAATCAGCAACGTCAATGCATGTTTGAAGGCGCGAATTTTTGCCGCCGATGGCCCCGGCGAATTCAATGCCGTGACCACAGCCGCAAGGGGCATGCCGAACCACGCATGCAGTCCTTCACCAAGTCCGTGGATCTCCCCGTAACCGGGGGCAGCGGCGAGCGGCACAGTATTCAAATAGTCAACAATGATGCGTTCGCGCCAAGCACGCGTATTGGCTCCCTCGTGGTAAGCCTTGAGGCTGGCGCCGACGATCTGACGTAATTTCTCTACCGGAGTGTCAGTGCGGCCATTAGGGGAATGGCGGAATTTTTCCAGCTGCACCGCAAGCGTGCTGCCGCCCTGCACCGGCACCGGGAGTTGTAGCTTGGCGCCTACGTACATCAGAGCGGCCTTGAGGATGCGGTCCCATTCGATCACCGGGTTTTGCCACGATGTGGCGGGTCGGTCGAGATCCCGGTTCTCAAGGAAAAGCAGAGTCTTGACCAAAAGCGGCGGAATGTCATCAATTTTGCCAAAGAGAAATTCCGATTGCCCGTAGCGAAACAGCGAGTCGTCATCGACGCCGCGGATATCCAGACCTGCGTCGGGCCTCTCTGTATAAGGGGTCGAAATGCCATGCTCGAAAAGCGTCAGCATGGTTTCTGATTGGCGGACCTGATGCGTGATCTTATAGCCTTGAGATTCGAGACGGGATTGAAACGCCGGCAGCTTTGAATAGCCGCGTCGATCATCGAAGGGCGCCGAGCGCGGATAGGCGATGTCTTTGCTCGGCCCTTCTTTTAGCTTGAAATGTAAGCGCTCGTTGGTGCTCGTGAAGATCCACGACTGCAGGATCGAGGTTTGAAACTCGATGAAAATGCAGACAAATATTACGAGAAGGGCGCCAAGCCAATAGAGCAAGATTTTAAGGCGGCGTTTGTTGATGAACGAAAGGAAGCGAGAGGTAACGGAAGTGCCCGCTAACTCGGATGGGATAGATTTTTCGTTCATCGACGTGGTAGTGAAGAATACCATATCCGCGGTAAAAAACTAAGATGATTTTGCGGTACTCGACGTCTGCCTCACCGTGTGCCGCGGAGTAATTTTTCTTGACAGGAAAAATCTGACACGAAATTCAATCGCACCATCGCCAGCACCCCGGGTCGTCATGATTTGACATTTTTTTCCGCAAGAATGTGCTAGCGGAGAAGGCGACTTGAATTTTGACAGGTGTGCAAGCCAATGAACATCGACGCTTTACGAACCTTGGTGGCAAAACGGCGAAGCATTCGCGGCTACGACGAAAGCCGAGAAATTTCCGACGGCGCGATTCAACCGATTCTTGACGTCGCCCGGTGGGCTCCTTCCGGCGGCAATAGTCAACCGTGGGAATTCATCGTCGTGCGAGATCCGGCGACCCGCTACAAGATCGCCGACTATTATATGAAGCAGATGGAGCAAAAGCGGGAAATGGATCTCGCAGTGCGCGGCACGGCGAAGATGACCGGCGACGGCTTTCGCCGCGCACCGGTGCACATCGTTATTCTCGGCGACCCTAGAGTTAAGGAATCGTATCCGATTCGCACGAAATTAGAGAAAGCGGAGTCACACTTTATAACCGGATTGGCCAACGCAACGTTGCTCATCCACCTGGCGGCCACCTCACTGGGGCTGGCGTCGCAATACGTCAGTGACGCCAACTCGCCGTACATGGAAACGATGCTCAAGGTTTTGCTAAAGATTCCCGAGCCGTTGCGCATCTATCACTTGGTGCCGATCGGTTACTGCAAGGGAAACGTCGTTGCTCCGCCACGCCGGAGCTTGGAGGAAATCGTCCATTACGAAACTTATGATATGAAAAAGTTTCGCAATGACGATCAGCTGGCGGGATTCGTCAAGACGCGCACGTTGCAAGGCGCCTATGGAAGAAAGGGCGGAGCGCAGGGGAAGAATAAGATTAACCGGTCTGAGGATACTAACGCAGCTTGCGCAGGCGACCCGGCAAAGTACTGGGTGAGTGACAAACCGACTGATCTTGTCTTTCGCAATGGTATGGGTGCCATGCGTGTCTAGATGGTTCATTTCAGCCATTGCCGAGCAATAACCGGATGAGGAGGAGAAATTTATGCTGGCAACGCGAGTTCTGCAAAAGGAAGGGGCTTTCTACTTCATCGCATACAAGGCGGCGGAGCTGCTCGACCGGGTGAGTTTTTCGAGCCGCTATTATTTCGAAGGCGAGCAGATCGAAGCCGACGAACCGGGCGAAGATGAGGTTGCCAGGTTCATCGCCGGGATCGAGAAAAGCGAAAAATCATTTCAACGACTGCTTAACCGGCGAAAGATCCGCCAGATCGTAAATTTCTACGAAACAGCGGTCAGCCAGCCGTTGATACCGGGTACGATCCTGCTCTTTACAGACGAGACGCTGCGCTTTCGGCGCTCTGACTCTTCGGAAAGCGTGGGTTTCGTCTCTGAGCCCCAAGGCAATTATCTTATTATCGATGGTCAGCATCGTCTTGCGGCGCTTCATTTCTTCCGCCAAAAACATCCCGAGCAGATCGATCGGATCGAAGTTCCTTGTGTGTTGTTTGACGGCAAGAGCGCGGATTTCGCCACCGAAATGTTCGTGATCATCAATTCGACCCACACCAGGATCAACAAATCCCATTTAGTCGATCTCTACGAACGGGTATCCTGGGAAACACCGGAAAAGAAATTTGCCGCAAAGCTGGTCAATCTGCTGTACGAAGAATCCGACTCGCCGCTGCGCTATCGCATCAATCGTCTAGGCGGTCGAAGCCGGCAGGAAAAATGGATTTTGCAGTCGGAAGTATTCAATGAGATCTTCAAAGTCGTGCAGGGAAACCGGCGGTTCTTCGACGACCACTTCAGTATGCGCGCAGACCGCGCCTACGCCATCGTTCGGGATTATCTCAAGGCGGTGCGCGATGTCATGGACGCCGTTTGGGGCGATAATGACAAATTCATGTTTACGCGAGACGTAACCCTGAAGGCGCTCCTTCGCGTGTTCGGCGATCTCATTCGCGACCGCAAAATCGTTCAGTCTTGGGCTGAAGATCGTTCCCCCAAGGTTTTTACAAACATCGTGAAACCCTGGGCGGATTTAACGCGAGAGTTTCGCGCCGAAGGTTTCTACGAACGTTTCCCGGCCAAGGGACAAGTGGAACGTGTCCGGCGCATCCACACTAGGCTCGGTCAGAGCATGAACCGATGATAAATTAAGTTGCCGCGTCCCGAATTTGCCCATTGAGTCCTTTCGAAAGAAAAGCCCAGCCGGGATTTACCGACTGGGCTTTTTACTAAGTGTTGTGCGATGCCGCGGTTTTTAGTCCGCCAATACTCCCTGGTCTTGGCCGCCACCGTGCTGGTAAATAATCCGCTTACCGGTCTTCTCGTCGATTTCATTGCGCTGACCGCCGGCCTTCGCGACATCTTCCGCCGTTGCTTTGTGGCTGTTGCCGAGCAAAATCATCGGCTCATCGTACGGGTTAGACCCTTCGTAGTACTCATGGGCCGGAATGCTGATAATTTGTCCTTGGGAAAGCTCATGAGACTCGTTGAGGCCCTTCATAATGCCGCGGCCGGTGAGCACGTAGTAAGTCCGGTCCGACGGATGGTTGTGCATCCTTTGCACGTCGCCCGGAGGAAAATATAGAATCCATGTGTCCAAGTTTTCTCTCCTGAACAGGTCCAACCGTCGTTGCCCTTTCTTTCTCTCTTTGGCCATTTCCAGAACATCTACGACTTTCATAGCGACCTCCTTTTGAGTTTTCAGTTAGTTGACTATTTTTTGCCGCTCCGATTTCAGACTCTAGTCCTGCCGCAGACACCCTGTCAAGAAGTGTAGAACGTTGGAACCGTCGACCTCGGTGGGTTTCCTACGTCAACCCACCCTATGAGACTTTTGAGGTGGTCGGTTCGTTCCGGCTTAAGCATACTTTGGGTCGCGATGGCAGAATTTGTTTTGCCCCGGCAAGGCGTAATATAGAGGAGAAGACAACAGTTCGACTAAAGGAGGCGGCGATGAGCTCGGTCAGTCTCACGGTCATGTATGGTCATCTCGAGGGGGCGGGAGGGGATTTCTCTCGAGATCCGACGGGTTACCTGTCAATTGAAGCCGGTATTTTTCGCAACCATGGTCTGGATGTGTCGTGGCAGCGCGTTCAGGGAACCGAGGAACGTTACCGGCGGCTGGAGCGGGGAACAGCACAGATATCGCTGGTCGTCGGCCGGGCGTCATTGCAGCATTTTCTAACCTCCAAAGTTACCAGGCTTCTCGGCTGTGTGATGAACAGCTGTCCCTATTATTTGATCACCTCACCTGCGATCAACACGCTCGCGGATCTAAAGGGCAAGATCGTTGTTTGTCGCGAGGGACCATCACGAAACACACCGATTGCGGAGATATTCAATGAGCGCGCCCAGCTCAGTCTCGGCACGGATCTGACATTGCGGTTGGCAGGAAGCGATCAGGAGGCATTCGATTTATTGAGCGGCGGCAAGGCTGACGCCGCGCTATTACCGCGGCCTTTTGGCTTCATTGCCGAGGAGAGGGGATTTAAACGAGTCTGTGAGTGGCCGGACGCCGTCGACGATCCGCTGCCGATATCGATTGAAACGACGGCGAAACTGCTGGCTGAGAGAGAAAATGATCTGACGAGTTTCTTGGCCGCCCATCGCGAGGGAGTTCGTTACTTTAAATCAAGCCGCACAGCTGCAATTGGCGTTTTGCAAAAGAAATTCAACCACTCACCAAGTATGGCGGAGAGAATTTTCAACGATTACGTCATCTGGATGGACGAGGAACTCAAAGTCGATTTCAAACAGTTCGAGAAGCTGCTGTCCCAAGTGGCACCCGACAGAGCAGAGCACGCCCGGCAGATCGCAACCGAGTGGATAATGCCCGGGGCGCTTAGCGAGTAACCGCTCGACAGTGCTGAAAGTTCAGGTTACTAGCCCGGATTATTCATGCGCGAGGAAAACTCGCGACACATTGTAAGGCCGAGGAGTAAGTCTCGTAGAGAGCGGACGCAGGAGTACAAAGTTACGCCGACCCGCGAGGTGCTTGGCACTGCTTTGCGCTTTCCCCCGATGAATGCGTCACTAATCAAGTTTGCCGACTTCCTCAAGGTACTGGCCCATTGGCCGCGACCGGAGAGGCTTGCTCCTCGGACGCAATCTCGTGAATAATCCGGGCTAGCGAAAGTCCCGGCGATTTTGCTATAGGTCAAACGATGGTTTTACCTAGTATTCAACTTTCTAAAGGAACCAGGTGGCAGCCAACTTAAGGAGGATTCAAGATGGCAGGGATAATCGATGCGGATACCCATATCTCGGAAGGTGAAGCGATGTGGGCGATGATGGACAAGGAAATGTATCATCGCCGGCCGGTACTGGTTAAAAGTCCGGAGGATACGCTTTACGGCCCGCGCAACGCGTTCTGGTTGATCGACGGTAATATTTTCCCCAAGCCCAACGGCAAAGGCAGCTTTCGTTTGATTACGCCCTCGGCGTCGAAGTTGGAATCGTCGCGAGGCGATATTCACCTCGCCTATCGCGAGATGACGGATATCCCGGGCCGGCTCAGGGACATGGATAAGCTCGGCGTGCAAACACAGGTTATCTTTCCTACTTTGTTCTTGATTTACATCACCGACGACGCTGTATTGGATGTGGCGTTGGCGCGTGCGTACAACCGATTTCTCGCGCGGGCCTGCGCAAAATCCGGCGGTCGCATGAGATGGGTCGTGGTGCCGCCGCTGCACTCGGTCGAGGAGTCGGTGAAGGAAATCAAATGGGGCAAAGATAACGGCGCAGTGGGAGTGTTCTTTCGCGGTATCGAAGGGCAACGGACCTTGGATAATCCCTACTTCAATCCGATCTACCAGGCGGCCAGCGATACGGATCTGCCAATTTTGATCCACACCGGCGCAGGCTGCCCGCTGTTCTTGAGCCTATTCGATGTAGAAAGAAACCACACTTTCGGTCACAGCCGTGTTCAGCCGCTATTCGCGTTTCGCGATTTGATCGCCAACAAGATTCCCGAACAGTTCCCGAAACTCCGGTTTGGCTTTATCGAAGCTTCGGCGGGTTGGGTGCCGTTCATGATGCATATCCTGAAAAGATTATTCCGTGAGAAATGGAAATTTTCTTCAGACAAAGACATGTTCCGCGAGTACCGAATCTTTGTCGCCTGCGAAGCGGACGAGGACGTCAAATATATTTCGGAATACACCGGCGAGGATCATCTGTTGATCGGTTCCGATTACGGCCATCAGGATCCATCCGAAGAGCGCCAGCTCGTCGCCGCCATGCGCGCGCGCGAAGATATTCCTCCGGCGCTCACCGACAAGATCTTCTTCGATAATCCGAAGCTCCTCTATCCGTTGAACTAGAGCGTGCAAGGCTAGCTTCATCCTATTGCCTTTCTTGAACCCTCTCCCTCGCAACGAGGGAGAGGGAAGGGTGAGGATGATACGCTGATTTGGGAGAATCACTTATGGAAAACTCGCACCAACGGTTGGGTGAGCTCTCGTTCCTGACTATAATTCTCGGTTTGGCGCTCTTTCAGCCGGGCATCGCAACGGCTCAATCACTCCAGATCGTCAATATGGCGGTTCCCGCGCGGAGCTTTCAGATGGTGATCTATCCCATCGCGCAGGTGAAAGGCTATATGAAGGAAGAAGGTTTGGATGAAAGGGTGATCTTCGTCGCGCCAACGACGAGCATCCAGGCCATGCTCGGTGGCGACGTTCAGTTCACCGGCGCGGGCAGCAGCGCGCTCGTGAGCATGGCTCGCGGCAACACACCATTAAAAGTTATTGTGGCGACTAACGACCGGGTTCTTCAATGGTTTGTCACCCGCCCGGAGATCACCAACCCCAAAGAGCTCAAAGGCAAAAAAATCGCCACCACCGGCGTCGCCGCCATCGCAACCTTTATGGCGAAACAGGTGCTCACCAAACATGGGCTCGACGGCAACAAAGATGTGATTTACCTCGACGTTGGGCAGGGCAATCAGCTCGCAGCGCTGCTAGGTGGAGGATTCGATGCCGCAATTCTCAGCGTCGAGCAGCGCTACGTCGCGCTGGACAAAGGCATGCGCGAGATGTTTTTCATGGGCAACGAAGTGAAAAATTCCTGGGGCACGCTGGCGACAACGGACAAACTCATCAAGGAAAACCCCAAGATGGTCGGCGGCTTCGTGCGTGCGACGATCAAGGCGCTGCGCTACCTGCGCCAGGACAAAGAAGGCACCATCTCGGCGATGCTCAAATTCTCCGGCGTTTCGCGCCAGCAAGCCACCCGAGTCTACGACGACATCATCGGAACTTTTACGCGCAACGGCGTGGTGGACGACGAAACCCAAAGAAACGATCTCAACATCATCCGCCAAGTCACCAACACCAACGAAACGATGCCCACCGCCAGGGGTTACGATTTCAGCTTCGCGATCGAGGCCGATCAGCAGCTGAATAAGATGGGCTGGAAGCCGTAGGTTTACGCATGGAAGCGCGATCAGACCCCCAACCCGCGCGATAGGAGCGACGAGCATGGAGCTCGAGAATAGTCAGAAAAAGCTAGCCGTGCTGATCGACGCGGAAAATACTCAAGCTTCGATCATTGATGCCCTGCTGGCAGAGACCGCAAAATACGGCATTGCGAGCGTCAGACGCATCTACGGCGACTGGACCACGACTTTGTTAAGAGGATGGAAGGATGTTCTGCTGGAACATGCCATCCAGCCGATTCAACAATTTCGCTATACCGTCGGAAAAAACGCTAGCGATAGCGCGTTGATCATTGATGCAATGGACTTGCTTTACACGGAGAAAATGGATGGCTTCTGCATCGTTTCGAGCGATAGCGACTTTACGCGTTTGGCATCGAGGATTCGAGAGGCGGGTCTGGTCGTGTATGGCTTTGGTGAAAAAAAGACTCCCAAAGCATTTGTCGGCGCCTGCGATAAATTCGTCTATACCGAGATACTTCGAGAGGATGAGCCGGCCGGCTCCCCAACTAGGAAAACCACTACGGACCTGATCCAGGATACGACGCTCGTTAATCTATTGAGAAACGCAGTTGAACACTCGGCGAGCGAAGATGGCTGGGCGTATTTAGGGCAGATTGGACAACACATTGCAAAACAGGCCCCTGAGTTCGACCCGCGCAACTATGGATACAAGAAACTCGGCGACTTGGTTAGAGCCACTCAGCTTTTCGAAATAGATGAACGACGCTCTCCCGACTCGCCGGGCATATCGGTATATGTGCGGGATAAACGCAAGAAGCAAGCAAGTGGGGATGCCAATCCCGCCACAAGATGAATGGAGCAAGATTTTTCGCGTTGCTCAGGATGACTGACAAAATGAGTGTGAGTTAGTTCACGGCCGCCAGCCCGACTGGGTCAATTGACGATCGGCTTCGCGGGCGAAGCGGAAATCGAAGGCGCGTTGGATCGGCACGGTGTCATTGGTCTTCAGGATCTGGCGGATGACTTCGATGTCGTTCCGTTGAGTTTCTTCGTCTACTGTGCCGTTCTGCGTGAAGCTTCCAACAAGATCATCGTACATTCGCGTGGCGAGACTCTTGTCCAGTCCGACGAACTTCATCGCAACCGTGATGGTCGCATCGCGCTGATTACGAATAAAGCGCAAGGCTTTCAGCGAAGCCTTCATCATGCCGGCGACGAGCTTGGGTTTTTCTTGAATCAGTTGATCGGTAGTCGCCATCGTACCCCATGAGTTTTTGACTTCGTTGCCGATGAACGACAATTCTCTAAGGCCAGCGGGAATGCCAATATATCGTTCAGCGGTGGAGGCGACGACGCCATCGACCGCTCCTGCCATCAGGGCGCGAACGCCATTGCTGCCTCCGCCGGTGTTGATAAAATTAACATCCCGATCGGGATCGATGCCGTGCTTTTGCATAACTTGCTTGGCCATGATGAGCGTTACGTTAGCCACGCCGCTGGTAGCTACTCGTTTGCCCTTCAGCTCTTTGAGAGTCGTGATCTCCGGTTTACTCAATATCCAGGAGAGCACTTTGTCATTGGTCGAAAGAATCACTTTGAACGGCGCGCCGCCTTTCAGGATATTCACGACAGCCATGTTGCCGGCCATGTTAAACTGGAAACTGCCAGCCATCGTCGCCTGCACGCTAAGCTCGGCGCGCGCGAGTATAATCCGCAGGTCGATTCCTTCTTCCTGCATGTAGCCGCGCTCTTGGGCGATCGGATAGAGAATCATCTGAAAGTTTTTGTTGGATAGCGCCAAATTGACGGTCTCCAGCGCGCTGGCGTGGGAACTGAATAGAGCGAAAAACGCGCCAACGACTAGCGTCCGCTGAATTCGTCCCCGCTTCAGCTGATCAGAGATCGTCGCCATCGCGCCGCGCAGCCGAATCAGATGGCGTAGAGCGCGCAGGGATTGTCGCGCACCATTTTGTCGACGACGCGCTCTGATATGTTGGTCAGCGATTTGAGCGTCGGCAGCAGGTTGCGCTGCTCGAAGGGATCGTTGTGGCCGTAGTCTGAGCCGATCACCAAGTTGTCTTCGCCAATGCAGTCCACGATGACGGGAAGGTTTTCGCTGGTTTCACAGGCGATAAAAATGCGAAACTCGCGGAAAAGATCTTGAGTTGAAGAGAATTTCCATTGCTCGCGGAATTGTCTTTTGAAAGAGTGCAAAAGATACGGCACCCATGTGGCATAAGCTTCGATAAAACCGAATCTCAAGCGCGGAAACTGTTCAGGGATTTTGTTATTAACGATGTCGTTGAAGGCGAACAGCGGCAGGATTGCCGAATGCGACCACTGGCGGTTGCGTTCCAAGTCGAAAAAGTTGATGAACGTCGGACAACCGGAGCCTTGGTGAATGCAGATCGGCAGATCAAGATTACTAGCCTCTTGATAAACCGGGAAAAAGTACGGATTGTCGAGCGTGCGAGAGCCCTCGATGCCGCGGAAGAAAACTCCTACTACACCATGGTCTTTTGCCCAACGCAATTCTTTGATCGACTCTTCAATGGAGCGAAGCGGTGGAATCACCACCCACTTCAAGCGATCTTTTCCTTTCGCGCACGCCTCGGCCATCCAGCGATTGTAAGCGCGGCATAACGCGACTTCCAACGCCACATCATCAGTGAGGTAAATAAGAAATAGCGTTGGATAGATGACCTGAACATCGAACCCCGAACGGTCCATGTCGCGTAAGCGCGCCTCAGGATCGGTTATCTCCCGGCAACCGGCGCTGATATCGGTGCGGGTTTGTTGTTTTTTAGCCGCCGAAGGCGTGATCAGAGCGAAGCCGCCCTTGCCGGCGGGCTTGGGAAATATATTGCCGTCGATGAGCCAGAAAGCGTTGCGGTCGCCGTAAAGTGTGTTTTCCGGCACCGAAATCAGCACGGGCCGGCGATGATACATCTCCCGGTCGATATGCTCCCACATGTGTTCATTCTCGGAAACATGAGTGTCAGCGTCGACGAGTCTCCTAGTTATTCCCGGCATAAATTCCTCCGCTTTGCGGTTCGATATGCGTGGCTACGCTAGTCGAGTAGCGACGAAATTGTCAAGATTGAGAGCGCAGATCAAGCTCGATCAAGGTTTCTGACCGATCTCGGCCTTTGCTAACTCCTCGACGAACTTTACTAATCCAGCATGATCGAGATCGCCGTTGCCCATACCTTTCATGGCAGTCATCATCTGGCCAACGATGCCGGTGACCATGAGCGGCACGCCGTATTCCGAACCAGTCGCCAGCGCGATCTTCATATCTTTTTCGTGCAGGCGAATGCGAAAGCCGGGTTTGAAGTTGCGATCGAGCATCTTTTGTCCGTGCGCTTCGAGAATTTTCGATTGCGCGAAGCCGCCGAGCAGCGCTTGTCTCACTTTCGCCGGGTCGACACCGGCTTTTTTGGCCAGCACCAAAGCTTCGCCGATGATCGCGATCGTCGTACCAACCACCATCTGATTTGCTGCTTTGGTGACTTGACCCGCGCCGGCGTCGCCGACGTGGACGATGTTTTTCCCCAGCGCTTGAAAGATCGGCATCGCTTTCTGGACGGCGGATGCTTTGCCGCCGATCATAATCGATAGCGTCGCGCCGATCGCGCCGGTTTCCCCGCCACTCACCGGCGCATCGAGCATGTCACAGCCGCGCTTCTCTGCCTCCGCCGCAAGCTTGCGTGCCACGACGGGCGAGATGCTCGACATGTCGATGAGCAGGCTGCCGGATTTCAAACCGGAGAAAATTCCATGCTCACCGGCACAGACGAGCTCCACGTCCGGGGAGTCGGGCAGCATGGTAGTGATGATTTCGCTTCGTTCAGCGACTTCTTTTGAGCTAGCCGCCGTTTGCGCTCCCTCTTTGCCGAGCTCCTCCGCCGCTGCGCGGCTCCGATTGTGCACGACCAGAGTGTAGCCTGCCTTCAATAAATTTCGCGCCATGGGTTTGCCCATGATGCCGAGACCGATGAAACCAACAATATTCATAGCGTTTTCTCCCCTAAGCCAAGTGGTGTGGTTCGTTCTCCGTAGGTTAATCACATCATGAACAGACACTTGAAGAAATCGAGCACAGTCACATTTGTTTCTTCGCACGGTTCTCCGATCGATCCAATGTAAGCTTCACAAGTAGCCAGGTGATCGATCTGGGAACGCCGAGCGTGCGGAGCCCTTCTAGGGCCGCCTCACGTTGACCAGCATCGCTGAAGTACGCCTCGTCATAAAAAGACTTCGTCTCGTCTATTTCCTTGAGTAATTTATCTCCGTCAGGAAGTCGGCGAGCAAAGGTTCGCTCAGCATCAGGATGTCCGGCCTTCCGTAAAGCGCGCATCCCAGTCTGGGTCGGGACAAGAACGCGCGCGTCCTCAAGAAGCGATTATTTCTTGGACAAGCTCTCTAACCAAGCCACGTCAGCTAAATCCTGCGGGCGGCCCACTGCTTTCTTGTTGGCAATCAGATGTACGCGACCGATGACCTGGACGCGAAGCCCGTCGACTTCGAATTCCAAC
>DASXSW010000311.1:0-10001 GCA_036505755.1 Binatia bacterium
AATATCCCGGATAGGCCAGCAGGGGAGCCCCGTATACGACCCAGGGATCATACTCGGGAAGATAGACGATCTCTGGATTCGCCGGTTCGATAATTACCGTTTGGTCTTTTGTTGTCACAGTCTCCTGCGCCGTAGTTTTAAGAGTACCGGCGCTCTGCGCCCGCTTGCGCATAACCTGGACGGCATTGAGGACATCTTGTGATTGGTTGAAATAGGCGTCTCCCAAAGCCGAGGTCCAGGAAAGATTTTTGTCCATATTGGCTAGCACCGACGGAAATTGCGTGAGCGCTTTTACGCTGGGATCCCAGGATTGTTTATCCACCGCATCGGCCAATTGGGCGCCCTTGAGACTGGAATTTTCTTGCAGCCAACGGTTCGCTTCGACAATCTCGGTCGGGTAGGTGGCAGCCGCCAAAACCTGCGCGACCAGTTCGTCAGGATACAACGCGATGGGCGCTACCAGTTGCTGTAGCTTTTCTGCAGTCACTTGCGCCGGCTGGACCGCCTGCGTAGCGGCCTCAGCGTCTTGATTGGCCACTACCGCGCAATTGCTGGTTACGAATAGAAGCGCACACAAAAGAACCGATGTCATAAACCGTTTGATTAACATGATAACCTACTCTCCTTGCTGGCCAGCGGATGCACATTGAAGCTCCGCGCCAGCTGCTTGTTTCGTACCCCTGTGCTTACCAAAAGTGATCTCCCCACATCTCCCGAGTGCTCCAATTCGCCAGGTCTTGTTCCCGGCGGACGGCGTTGAGATAAGTCTCTTGCATGTAGTTGATGACCTGATCCTGGACGCCTTGATCGTGCAATTGCGCCAACTGCGCCGCGCTGAGGCGGTAAACGGTTTCGGAGTCGCGCATTTTATTTACGATGGTCTCAGGAGGTAAGCCATCTTCACTCATCCGGACGACTTCGCTGACCGTGACCGGTCGCTTGTTTTGTCCAAATCCCAGGGTCGCACAGCCGCCCAATAGCGCACTGCCGACCAAGAACATCGATGCCGAACGTTGACGCTGCAATATTTTTCTGAATCTTTGCATCATCTGAGCGAACATTTCTCTCACCTCGAAAAACGGCGACGAACGAGACTCGCGGCACAACCGCGTCGGGACGTTCTGATCTAGTAACTTGCCAAATCCATGCCATCGGAAAATGCGTGGTCGAAAGCGAGTTGGAGAGCAAAAAAAACTCCGGCACAAAATCTATTTGCAGGAAATGTCTATATTTGTGACCGTAGAGTTTCCGAGACCTACGAAATAGGTGCTGGTTTTCGATCGTGAGAAACTCGCGTGTGGCCGCATGCCGCCTCAGTCAACAATCAACTGTTCGATCGGCGGATGACCGTATACCGGCACGTGTCGACATAGTGACTTGCATTGCTTCGTCCCACGCGAGTTCTTTGTCTCTCTCCCAGCTGAGTGGCTTCGTAGTCTTTAGAAGCGGAAAAGACTGCAGCTCATTTGAAGCGTTTCTACCGATCCTAGTCGTTGTCGTAGTAATTCAACGGCCAATCCGTGTGGTATTTTTGGCACGCGGGTTTTTCGTAACTGTCCGCAGCGAGACAACCACACCCGGTGATGAGACTGGACATCAAGACCAACACTGCCAAGACAGATCCAACACGGCCCATAATGCTCTCCTATTTCGGTGTTGCTAATTTTTGCGAAACGGAAATTGATCGCCTTAAAAAACTCGCGCCGCGCCGTCGCCGGTCTAATCAGGCGACACCGCGCTATGCTTCGTGTCGTTGTTTTGCCGTTGAATCAATTTCCGCCGCATCGTTGCGACCATCAGTGCGCGTAATCGCTTACCATTACCACTGAGTAACCCCGCGCCTCAGCTTTGCCCGGGGCTCGTTCGTTTTTTGTTTTGTCGATTTCTACGATCTTTAGTGACGTTCCTATTTTGCGAGCTTCCGCGGCACAATCCGCGCACACCTTGATATCCAAGATATCGGAAATAACTCGGAACTCGGCTTCTTTGTCGCTCTCACATCGTTGGCATTTCATTTCATTTCTCCTTCTTGACTGCACGAAACTCATAGTAACTTTGCTCCGCATCGATCTGCGTGTTGTGCGCTTTCATCGAACACGAGAGTAAGCAGCCTGTAAGCATGCGTCGTCAAGATAATATGGCAAGGATTGTGCCAGCGTCGGGAAGCGTACCGTGTGCGGCGGAATCGTCTTTGAGTCGTGATCCGCCGTTGACGGCGGGTCGGAGGGCTAGAAAAGGTCAGGCAATAATCAATGCGCAGGAAATACCGAGGCTTGTGATCGCGAAGTGAGACCAGATTGAGGGTCGATGGGATGACGGGTGTCGGCATGACGACGCCACCGCGGGTTGCCGTCAACGCGCGATTTGCTTGTGAGCGTCATTGGCTAATGAACCCAACAACGCGCTGGCGCCCCGCTGCTCGGTCGGAACGGCACGAGTATTTTTCTTCGTCTGTCCTCCTTCATCCTGGTTTGCCACATCGGTGTGCAGATTTTCTGAAACGCCGTTGGCGTCAGACGGCATGCCAATTGCGGGATTCTTGCGCGGAAGAAACTATAATGACTTTGATTCCCAGCATCGTTTTACCGAAGAACATCCTCGCAGCCATTAAGAGGAACGGCTCTATCCAGGTATCGTCCCGGCTCATCCATGCTGCTTCCATCGTGCCTGCCGAGGTGTTTTGCGAATTGAAGACCGGAGCGGCCGGCCTTACCCAAGAGGAGGCTCAGCGACGGCACGAAGAATACGGCCCCAATGTGGTCGCCCATGAACATCATTTTACGCGCCTGCGGCTTTTCGTTAAGGCGTGCCTGAATCCGCTTGTGATCCTGCTTTCGGTTCTTGCAATCATTGAATTCGCCACGGCGGAGAGCACGTCCGATGTCGTCTCCGGGGTGTTGATGGTTATTATGGTGGTGCTAGGCGTTTCACTGCGGTTCCTCCAGGAGGCCCGCGCCGATGCGGCGGCCGCCAAGCTCAAGGCGATGATCCATGTCACGGCCACTGTCATCCGCGACGGCAAGGAACGGGAGATTCCATTGGCCGAACTGGTCCCGGGAGACGTCGTCAAGCTTGCCGCCGGCGACATGATCCCCGCCGACATCCGCATCTTGTCCTGTAAAGACTTATTCTTGACCCAAGCCAGTCTCACCGGTGAGTCGTTGCCGGTTGAGAAGTTTGATGCCCCCGAGCCGCCCGCGGCGAAGATGCCGCTGGAACTCAAAAGCATCTGTTTCTTGGGTACGAGCGTTGAAAGCGGTTCTGCAACCGCCGTGGTCGTCGAGACCGGTCTGAACACTTACCTCGGGACTATGGCTAGCGCCATCACGGAGGGGCCGCCTCCAACCAGTTTCGACAAGGGCATATCCGGTTTTACTTGGCTCATGATTCGGTTCATGGCTGTCATGGTGCCCCTGGTTTTTTTCATCAACGGCTTCGGCAAGCATAACTGGGGCGAAGCATTCTTGTTCGCGCTAGCCGTCGCGGTCGGCCTCACGCCGGAAATGCTTCCGATGATAGTCAGCGTCTGCCTCTCCAAGGGCGCCATGCTGATGTCGCGCAAGAAGGTCATCGTCAAGCGGCTCAATTCGATCCAGAACCTGGGCGCGATGGATATCCTTTGCACTGACAAGACGGGCACGCTCACGATGGACCGCGTTATCCTCAAGAAGCACTGCGATGTCGCCCTCAATGATGATGAGAGCGTCTTGCAGTTGGCGTTTTTAAACAGCCATTTCCAGACCGGACTTAAGAATGTGCTCGACCGCGCGATTCTCCAGGACCAGGAGATTCATCGGCTTCCAACAAACGACTACTTTAAAGTGGACGAGATCCCGTTCGACTTCAGCCGCAAGCTGATGTCCGTCGTGGTCTCCATGTCGCCAGGCAAGCGTCGTCTGATCTGCAAAGGCGCTCCAGAGTCGGTCTTCAGCCGCTGCACGCAGTTCGAGTTGGAGGGAGAAATCTACGGGATTGAGCAACTTCTGCTCGATGATCTCAAAGAAGAGTACGATCAGCTATCTGCTGATGGCTTCCGCGTCTTAGCCATCGCCTACCGGGACGTAGAATCGAAGCCCGCATATAGTAAGGATGATGAACATAATCTTATCCTGAAAGGTTACATCGCGTTCCTGGACCCGCCGAAGGAGACAGCCGCACCGGCTATCACTGCTCTCCAACAACACGGCATCGAGGTCAAAGTGCTCACGGGTGACAACGAGCTGGTCTCGCGCAAAATCTGCAAAGAAGTCGGCCTGCCACTGGAACATGTGCTAACCGGAGTGGAGGTCGAGGGGATGAGCGATCTGGATCTAACCGAGGCTGCGGAAAACGCAACCTTGTTTGTTCGCCTTGCGCCCGCCAACAAGCAACGCATCATCAAGGCGCTGCAGAGTAGGAAGCATGTGATCGGGTTCATGGGGGACGGCATAAACGACGCCCCGGCGCTCCGTGCGGCGGACGTCGGCATCTCAGTGGATACGGCCGTGGACATTGCCAAGGAAGCTGCAGACACGATTCTGTTGGAAAAAAGCCTCATGGTGCTGGAGGAAGGGGTGATCGAAGGCCGCAAGGTCTTCGCCAACATTTTGAAATATATCCGGATGGGCGCCAGTTCGAACTTTGGCAACATGTTCAGCGTGCTCGGCGCAAGCCTTTGGCTTCCCTACCTGCCGATGGCCCCGATTAAGATCCTGACCAACAATCTGTTATACGACTTTTCGCAAGTGCCTATCCCGACGGATGAGGTCGATCCGGAGCAAGTGGCCAAGCCGCGACCGTGGTCGATGGGCGAGATCGCACGGTTCATTCTCCTTATTGGACCTTGCAGTTCAGTCTTCGACTACACGACGTACGCAATGATGTGGTTCGTTTTCAAGTGCAGTAACCTAGGGCTCGTGCCGCCGCCGGGACTTGCCGACCATTTTGCCCGCGCTAGTTTAAGTAACCCAGATTCGACATACGCTGCCGCATTATTCCAGACCGGCTGGTTCGTCGAATCATTGCTCACGCAGACTCTGATTATCCACGTGATCCGGACAAACAAGATCCCTTTCATCCAGAGCCGCGCCAGCTGGCCGCTAATCATGACCTCGGGGGCAATCATGCTAGTCGGGATATGGTTGCCGTTTTCGCCGATCGGAGTGTGGTTGGGGTTTGTTCCCCTCCCCATCCTCTACTGGCCCCTGTTACTGATAACACTCCTGCTATATGTCGTGCTCACGCAGGTGGTGAAAGTTTGGCTGGTTCGTAAGCGATGGATTTGAGAATTACCAGCCAAGACTGGATTGAGAGACTTGGATTTCTTTGCCTAGCAAACATCGTTGTGCACTCCATTGGCCTCGTATAAAACCACTACTTCACCCACCGTGTCTTCGGTTAGAATCTACTGCCCTTAAACGCATGACACCACTCAAGAAGGGGTGATACTGAGGAAATTGGACTTTGGTTTTAAAAACTTAAGGCAAGCTGGAACCCCAACACCAAGGCGTTCTGGATTTTACCTGTTCCTCCGGGCTTGATGATGTATTGGATGTCCGGTTGGAGCTGAAGCCAGGGTGTGACCTGGATCATATAGGTCCACTCAAGCGCCAGCTCGTAGCGTTGCACTCCGATGGACGGATCGAGAAGTTGTTTGACCCGCTGCGCCCGCCGGAGCCGGTCACTGAACTTCCCATACACGACACCGGACGCAGCTACGTCTTTGTCTCGGCCGGGGATGAGTCCCCGGTAAACGAGCCCGCTGTTAATGAAGAGTGGAAATGTGCTGACGTTCTTGTCGGGTGCGACCAGGAGTGCTGCGAATGGTGTCAAGCCCTGTTTGCTTTCCGGCCCACCCACGCGGTAGACCATCTGATCTATAAGAACATGGAACCCCGCGTTGCCCCGGGTCATCCGAGGGGCAACCCGGAGAGGGCGGCGATTCCGCCGCGGACATCACGCAGGAAGTCTGCAAATCTGCCGTTATCGTAGTAGGCGCCTATCTTATAGTTTCCCGGCAGCCCCGTGTCTCCTTTGCTCTGGTTGAACTGGTAGCCGACCTCGGCGATTGTGAAGAGGGGGCCGCGCATGCTGAAGTCCACCCCATGCTTTTCATTGTCCCCAAGCGAGCTGTCGCCATTGAAAACGCCGGCCATCACGTAGAATGATTCGACCGGTTGGCCCGCAGCCGCAGACCCCAGGTGGCGATGGGATAGAAGGTCACGCCTGGCGCGTTGAAGAAAATCCCCACGGGGTTGGCGTTAATTCCCTCCTGTACGAAGAGCCCGTAAAGCGGCGAGGAGAGAAACTCGTCGCCCGCGACAATTCGTCCGAGGCGGATATTAAACTGGTCTTGCCAGAGCGATTGCTCCAAATAGACGTGAACAAGACGGAAGGCGGGGCCGCAGCACAATTGAGCGACGTTGAAAACGTTGCCGATATCATTCTGGGATAGGTTCCTGCCCGAGAGTTGCGACGCCGAAACGTGGAACTGCGTACCCTCGAGACCTGCGAGCTTACCGAAATCGACTTTGACATCCAATCCCAGGTTGTCGAATTCGCGCAGCGCGTGTCGTTTGCCGCCTACTGGATTTCCCAGCACATCGGTCGCGAAGGTTATGGAGGGTGTAACGCCGAGGTTGAGTAGTTTCGTGCGCAGACCTCCCCAGTTGCCGAACATGTACTCCTGCGCCAACCAGCCATCAAACCACGAAACTGCTGCGGGTTTTACCCCCGGCTCCGACGAAGGCTCGTGGAACTGCCGAAGGTCGAGTTCGACATCGTGCTTGGCAAATGGCTCCTGAGCAGCAAGCGGACGGGCCGCGTTAAGGACCAGGCAGACGGCCATTAGCATCAATAAGTGCATGCTTTTCATAACCATAATCTTTCTCGCCTTGGCTTGCGAGGAAAGATCCGTGGGAGAATGTCCGCTATAATACCTGATGTGAAGTGAGGATGGTTTTAGCAGGTTTGATCTTCATTTAGGGGAAGTGAAAGCAGAGTTATATGAGACCTCCTCTGGACACCCATTTTTAGCGCTTATTGATTTTGTTAAAAAGCACTCACTCTTTCCAGAGGCTTACCAAATCACGACTGGCAAAAACGAAATAACTAAAAGCCGCGCTTCTATACTCTTACTATCTCAGTCAACACTGCCATTTTTATCAAATGATCGAGCGAATAACGCCGCCGTCTACACGCAACGCCGCTCCGTTGGTTGCGGAGGAAAGCGGACTGGCCATGAAGATTACCAGTGACGCCACTTCTTCGATCGAGGCGAAGCGCTTGATCAACGAGCTGGGGCGAACGGTTGCGAAGAACTCTTTCTCGACGCTCGACCGTTCAATGCCTCGGGAGTGAGCGATTTGATCCACGAATTTTTCCACACCGTCAGAGCGCGTTGGACCCGCCAAGACAGAGTTCACGGTCACCGCCGTACCGGCCGTTGCTTCGGCGAGCCCACGCGCCAGGGCGAGCTGCATGGTCTTCGTCACTCCGTAGTGGATCATTTCCACCGGAATATTGATCGCGGATTCGCTCGAAATGAAAATGATCCTTCCCCAATTCATCGCCTTCATTTCAGGCAAATAATGGCGGCTCAAGCGCACGCCACTCATGAAATTCGTTTCTATGATCTCCCGCCATTCCTGGTCTGAGATAGCTTCGAAGGGCTTGGGCTCGTACACGCCGAGGTTGTTGATTAAAATGTCGACGTGGGCAAAGCGACGGACCACCTGCTGTGCGATGTCGGCTGTGCTCAAATCGCCGGCACAGGCTTCAAGCTTGGCTTGCGGATGTCGTTGGCGAATCGTTGCGATCGCCTCGCTGACGCGTTGCTCTGTTCGCCCATTGATAATGACGGTCGCACCCTCGCCGGCCAAGCCCGAGCCAATGGCGAAACCAATTCCGGCGGTGGAACCGGTCACCAGCGCAATCTTGTTTTTCAATTGTAAGTCCACAACAAATTACCTTCTTTAGATTTCTATCCTCGGGCAAGTGATATTCAGATTCGCGCCGTCGCGTCATTCAAATAAGCGGTGCTTTCCGCCCTTAATCCTCGTTGTAGATGCTATCCAGATCCCAATGCGTGTGGTATTTTTGGCACTCGGGTTTAGCGTAATAACTGTCGGCAGCGAGACAACCGCACCCGGTGATGAGACTGGAGATTAAAATTAACGCTGCCAAGATAGATACGCCACGGCCCATAACGCTCTCCTATTTTTTATCCGTCGTACCTGTAATCTTGCTCAGCATTCCGCGATGAGGTCTCGCTTCACCAAGACAACAGAAGCGCTGAGACTCCAATCGCAAGTCCGGTGTCACTAACTTTTGCAAAACGGAAATTGATCGCCTTAAAACTCGCGGCGCACTCATGAGGCCACCGTGCTGCGTTTCGTTTTGGCGTCTTGATCCCGTTGAATCAATTTTTTCGTCGCACCGTTGGCGGCCATCAGTGCGCGTAATCGCTTACCGTTAACACCTGGTAACCGCGCGCCTCGGCTTTGCTCGCGGCTCGTTCGTTTTTTGCCTTGTCGATCTCTAAGATCTCTAGTGACAGCCCTATTTTGCGAGCTTCCCTGGCACAATCCGCGCATACCTTGATATCCAAAATATCGGAAACAACTCGAAACTCGGCTTCTTTATCGTTCCCACATCGTTGGCATTTCATTTCATTCCTCCTTCTTGAATGCGCAAAACTTTGCCCTGCATCTATCTGTGTCGTGCGCTTTCAAACGAAAACGAGCCGAAGCAGCTTGTAAGCATGCTTCCTCAGGATGATAGGGCAAGGACTGTGCCAGCGTCGTGAACCGTACCGTGAGCGAGAGTAACTAACGGAGTTAAGGCACTTTGCCGCAAGGTACAGCGGAATCGTCTTCGAGTCGTGATCAAAACCTGAGTCGATATGTCGTCTGATGTCTAGATGACGCCATAGAGCTCGAAAGAAAGAGTTCGAATCAGATTTGCGAATCGATTGGAGGATGGATAAAGGGCCGGCTATTCCTTGTTACCGAGAGCCGCGTGGATTGCGTCTAACAGGGAATCGCCAGCAAACGGTTTTTTCAGGAAGTCTACCGCTCCGGCCTTTAGCGCTTGAGCTCGGGTCTCAGGATCATCGCGCGCCGTAATAAAGATCATCGGGATTCGAGATTGATTGTTGCTCAAGCGACACTGAAGTTCTAAACCGGTCATGACGGGCATATGAACATCCACGATCAAGCAACTCGTCTTATCGAGGATATCTGAATCGAGGAAATCCTCGGCTGATGAAAAACTCTCCGCTGCAAAGCCGACGGATTTCATAAATCCCTTGAGAGCGTCACGGACCGATTCATCGTCATCCACTACAGTTACGAGAATGCTTGTTGAAATGTCGTCTGCCACGGCTTTGTCTTTCTTATTCGGAAAACGGAGTCAAATAATGATGTTTCGCGCTAAACCTCGTTCATGGTTTCGCAGCTGCTTCGGGACGAGGAGGGAACGCTCCCTCCTCATTCACCGCTCCAGCAAGTCTCAGTCTTCATAATCATGCTGCCAACGATGCTGGGCTTCTAGTTTCTGCTCCTGGACTTGATCCTTGCCAAGTGGATTTTCGTCGCACGGTCCGTAAAAGTCGATGATATTGTCATCGCTTGGGTCTGTGAGAACCGGATGATTTCCCGCTAAGGTGTCCTCACGTATCGCCGGAAACTTCAGGTGACAGTAACTGCCTGGAGTATCCGCTTGCTTGTAGATAATCCCGTCCGCAGCCATTGCGGTGCCGCTCGCTCCTAGCGTGCCGATTAAAAGCAGGCCCGCTAAAAATGATGTTGCGATTTTCATGATGGTCACCTCCTTTCTTTTCGTTTCCTCTACCCAGGCTCATGGCAAGCTCTGTGCCAGGGCGTGTTGCAATCAAAAATGACTTGAGACTCAGCGAGTTACGAATGTGTGCTCGAAGAGTTGCGAGTTTTTATCAGCGAGAAATCGTGTCGAGATTAAGACAAACGCCAAGATAGTAACTTCTAACGGCTCCGGCGAATCAT
>DASXSW010000312.1:0-3991 GCA_036505755.1 Binatia bacterium
CGCGCGCCGCATGCGCCTGAATCGGCTCCCAGGCTTCACTGCCGTCGCGGAGTTTGCGTTGCGAGGCGCGCAGCCATCCGCGCGTCAGCTCATGTTCGTTGGCGTCGCGATCGACGAGCAGCAGAGTGACGAACAACAAAGCATCGGTGTCTGTGGTAGAAAGATAGAGCGTCAGCACGCTCGGGCCGAGCACTTCGGTATTTTCCACTAGCAGCGGCGTTGCGTAAGTGAGCGCACCATGTTCAAAGTTCGATTCATCGAATGAATCCGCGCCTTCTGCCGGCCAAAGTTCGTGCTCGCTGAGTATGCCATCCTTGTGCAGATAAAACGTCGTCCAGCGCGCCTCGGGCGGCGGCCAGTCGTCTAAATTTTTCCATTCCCCGGTCGGCGGGATGAAGCAGCGGATCGGCGGCTCATTCATGACCCCGGTGTCGATGCCTTTGAGCCAATAATCGAACCAGCGCAGCGACTCGTCTTGATACTGATACACCGGCCGATCGAGGTAAACTCCCGGGCCGATCACCATTTTTTTCGGCCCGCGCCATTTTTTCCACGCCGAGAATGCGCCGGGCAGATGAAGTCCATAGTTGCCCCAACAGGCGCCGAGGTAGGCGGGGATCGTCGCCTTTTCATCTTGTGCGCTGTGCTCGCGCCAGAACGGGCCGTCGAACGGATGCAATACGAAGTCGACGATCAGAGCGTTGGTGCCCGCATCGGGGTTCTGCAGCGCTTCTCGCAGCCCCGGCTGCGCCACGATCTCTTCGTCGCGCAGCGCTAACGCGATCGCTTCTTTGTACGCGGCCTCGCCGTGTTTCTCTTTGTAAAGGCTTCGATAGTTAGGTTTGTGCAAGCTATTGCGCCAATGACTGATGAAACCATGGGCCAGGATGCCGCCGTGATAGCAACGGTGGCGATAGTCGTCGGTGCCGGCGAACGGCGCGAAGATCGCCTTGAGTGGCTTTGGTCCCAGCGCGGCCACTGCTTTGGCCAGGCGCGCGAAATAAGAGACGCCGAACATGCCGACCACACCGTTGCTCCACGGCTGCGCCGCGAGCCAGTCGATGAGGTCGCAGATATCGCGCACTTCCTGCGGCCCCATCAATTGATAGAAGCCTTCGGAGCTGCCGCTGCCGCGCACGTTGAAAACCGCGTGGACGTAACTGCGGCGCGCAAAAAAGGTCGAGTCGCCACTTTCCATGTAACCGCGCATTGGCGTGAAGCCGACCGGGAGCATTGGCGGCGATTGCAAATTCTTGTTGTACGCATGCGCACCGAGAATGACGGGAAATTTTTCTTCCGATTTGGGACGATAGATGTCGCCATCGAGCAGCGCGCCATCGGGCATGCGCACCTTTACGTCGCGATCGACGACGACGTCATATTTCCGCTCTGAGGTGGACCATGTGCGCGTGAACATCGTTTGACCTCCTTGACGAAATCCCAATTACTCCAGCCGCGGAGGAATGTCTAGCAAGTAATCCGTGGGGCATTGAGAGTCTGAGCTTTTGCTAACGACCAGTAAAGATTCCTCGCTCAGCTCGGAATGACAATAGACCGAGGTGTCATCCCGAACAAAGTGAGGGATCTCACGCGCCTCGAGCCACTACCAGCATATCGCGCCTTGACACTTCAAAGCGGTGAAAGTTATCCTCGCACCCTGCCGGAATCATTAGGTATCGTGGCAAGGAGCCAGACGAAGCTATGAGAATCATCGATTTACATTGCTATCCCAACACCGAGCCGTGGATCAAATCTCAAGGACCCTACGTCGAAGCGCTAGCGAAGTACTGGAACCGCGCCTGGACATGGAAGAGCGAAGCGGACGTGATCGAAGAATTCAAGCAAGCCGGCGTGGAGGCAGTGCTCGTGGCCTTCGACATCGAATCTGTTACCGGCTCGCCGCCGTGCACGAACGAATACGTCGCCAAGCTGCGCGATGATCATCCTGGTGTGATTCGCCAGGCATGGGGCGCGGTCGATCCGCTGAAGGGCGCGCGCGCGATCGAGGACGCGAAAAAGGCAATCGAAGAGTTGAAGCTTTTCGGATTTCACTTTCATCCAATCATGGGCCATTTCTCCGTCGATGACCGGAGATTTTATCCGCTGTGGGAAACTATCGATGCGCTCAAGGTGCCGATGATGATCGATGTCGGCACTACGGGCATGGGCGCGGGCATGCCCGGCGGTTTGGGCGCGGTGATCCGCCATGCGCACCCCGCGGCGATCGATCAACTCGCCGCTGATTTTCCAAATTTGAATATCATTGCGGCCCACCCGGGTTGGCCGTGGACCGATGACATGATTGCGGTGGCGCTGCATAAGGGCAACGTTTCATGGGAGCTGTCGGGGTGGGCGCCGAAATATTTCCCCGATGCACTGAAGCGCGATATCAAAGGTCGACTCAAAGACAAGATTATGTTTGGTAGCGACTATCCAAGTATTCCCTACGACCGCATCTTCAAAGAGTGGAAAGAATTGGCTTTCGCGGATGAGCTGATGGAAAAAATTTTCCACCAGAACGCCGAGCGGATTCTCGGCTTGTAGGATCTCTGCAAGTTTCGTAGGGTGCGCGCTTGCGCACCATTCGTAGACGACCACGAATAGTACGAAAAAAACAATCGTAAAGAACGACAAGAACTCGTGTAGGGGTGGGTTGAGGAACGAAACCCGCCCTTCTTTGAATTAGGCCCAGACGAGGAAAGTGCGATGGGTTTCGCGGTGGTCAACCGATCCTACAATTGGTTTAAGGACTGACGGCGGCGCTCGCGCGCCGCGGTGATGAGAATGCTGTAAAAGACCAAAGGGCCCGAGGTTGCCAAAATCATCGCCGTCAGAATATCACCGGTAGCGGTAATCAGCGTTGCCGCAATCAGAGGCGCCAACACCCCCGCGGTGTAATGCAGCGACATGATGACGCCGGCGGCGGTTCCCGCGCTGCCGGCCGGCGCGACCTCTTGCGCGAGTGCGACCACCAAGGCTGGCACGGAAGCTTTGAGTAGGCCGAATACGAAAATTCCCAAGGTAAGACTGATAGGCGATTCCAACCAATAGAAAACGACAAACGCTGCCGCGGCTGCGGGAAGGGCGCTGAGCGCGATGACCCGTTTGCGGCCGAACTTGTCGGACAACGATCCGAGCGAAAATGATCCGAGCATGTTGGCCAAGCTCAGCACACCCATCGCCCAACCGGTCTCTTGCAGGGTGAGGGCCTTGGCGGTTCGCAACGCGGTTGGCGTCCAAGCTGCGCTGCTCCAGAACACCGATCCGCCGACAAATTCGGCAAGCGCAAGAACGAATAGAGGCAACGAAAGTGCCTCTATGAATGTACCGGAATGAGTCGCGCTTCGCGGTCGATGAGAGTCACGAATCCAATAGAGCTGAAGCACCATATCGATCGCCGCAATGCCGCCGACGGTGACAAACGCTGCGCGCCAACCGAAAGCGGCGGCAACCCGGCTCGCCAATACGGCGCCGATGGCGCCGCCGATTCCATAGGTCACTGAAACCAGGCTTGCACCAAAGCCGCGCCGATGAGGCAATAGATCTGACATGATCGCGTAGAGCGACGGCGGCGTGAAGCCGTAGCCGATTCCGGTAACAGCAAGCAATAAAAAAAAGAGAATTGAGTTGCGGCTCACTCCGGCGAGACCGAAGCCCAGTGCGAGCAGACTTAAACCGGTAATCAACACACTTTTTCGACCAATCCTATCTGCCAAGCGACCAGCAATACTGCTTGTGACCGCCGCGATCATCATCATCACGGAGAAAAGACTAGCCGCGGCAACTTCAGAGAGTGAAAACGTCTGACGGATTTCGGGTAGCGCGATTCCCAGCGTCGCGACCATCATCGACGGCATGAGATTCGAGCAGGGCACGATGCAAATGGACAGACGATCCCGTTGAACAGAGACCGGAAGTTTTTTGTAGATGGGATGTCCCTATTTCAGCGGAATGAATGCGTAATGGCGCGGCTGGCCGCCGACTACCCGAG
>DASXSW010000313.1:0-11195 GCA_036505755.1 Binatia bacterium
TTCGGTGTTCAAACCCTTCGTCTATCTCGCCGCGCTGATGTACGGCGGGCAGAGCGGGGTGCAATACACTCCCGACTCGGTTTTGAATGACAGCCCGTTTACCTGGAGCTATGACGGCCAAAATTGGCAACCGACCAATTACAACAACGAGTACTTCGGCGCCGTGACGTTTCGCCGTGCTCTGGAAAACTCACTCAATTCGGCGACCAGCCGTCTCGCTCAAGACGTTGGCATCCGGCGCGTGCGCGACATCGCGCAGCGCTTGGGGATCCAGAGTTCTTTGCCCGCGGTACCGTCGCTGGCGTTGGGCTCGGCGGAAGTCACGCCTTTGGAAGTGGCCGTGGCCTTTTCTACTCTGGCCAATGGCGGTGTTCGCGCCCGGCCGCTGGCCGTCAGGAATGTAATGGACCAAAATACTCGACTGTTAGAGAAGCGCGATGTCCGGAACGAGCCGGTCATTAATGCACAGCTGGCCTACAGGATGAATGAGCTCCTCAAAGGCGTTCTCGATCGCGGCACCGGTGCTGCAGCGCGGCGATTTGGCTTCACCCGTCCCGCAGCAGGAAAAACCGGTACGACGAATGATTACAAAGACGCGTGGTTTGTCGGGTATACACCGGATTTGCTCGCGGTCGTTTGGGTTGGCTTCGACGGTCCCCGTAAAATTGGTTTGTCGGGCGCCGAAGCAGCACTGCCAATCTGGACCGATTTCATGAAAAGCGCCACGGCCAGTATGCCCGTCACGGATTTCATTGCGCCGGCGGTTGAAGGTGAAAGCGCACCGGCTGGAAAGTGTGGACCGTTCAGTCGTGAAGGAGAACCGCCCGCTGAACCATGCCCGCCTGCCGTGCAATCCACCCGCTCTGCCGAATCGCTGTAAAGTCCCGCTAATAACCGATGCTTTCGCTGCGCACAAAGAATTCTTTACTGGGCGCCACCGCGGGTTGGCTCGTTTTTGTTTACGGCTGTGCGCCGCAACGACCCTATCGTGCTCCCTTGCCGCCTACCAGCACGACGCCTGCTCTACGAACCCCGCAGAGCACAGCTCCGATACCGGCTCCGCCACCTCCGGAGCCACTTGACACGAGTCGGAGACCTGTCCCCCAGGAGGGGAAAATTCGTGAGCAGGATATCAGCACGAAGTCGCCGACGCCGCCCCCCGCCGGTAAAGAGTCCAAGGAATCTTCGCGGCAAGCAAGCATCGGCGAAAGCCATACGACTCCGGAGTCCACCGTTTTTCAACCGACGGCACCGGCGTTGCCCGACGATAGCTCTCTCCTTGCCAAGATCACCCCTGGCGTAACGCCCCAACGGGCCGCCTCGTTACGACTCACCGACGAAGGCCGAAAACTTCTCGATGTCGGCGATGCCGCCAAAGCCCTGACACGCTTGGAGAGAACGATCGCCATTGATTCCACTAACCCGTACGGATATTTCTACTTGGCAAAAGCGCAAAACCGTTTAGGGCGCTATAAGGAATCACTCAATTTTCTCGACGTCGCCGAGTCTCGACTGAACGGCGAGCCGTTCTGGCTGGCCGAAGTTCATGCGCTACGGGGCGATAACTATCGCGCGCTCGGACAGCCGCAAAGGGCGGAGACCAGTTACGTGCAATCCCTGCGTTTGAATTCCGGCAATCGCACTGCTGCTGACGCGCTCTTGCGCTTGCAGGCGGATGCGCAATCGCCGACGAAGTAAGTCAATCCGTCAATGGTTGTCCTCGGGGTGGAAACTTCTTGTGACGACACCGCTGCGGCGGTGTTAAAAGACGGACGCACGATCCTGGCGAACGTCGTCTCATCGCAGGATCAAGTCCACGTACCCTATGGCGGTGTCGTACCGGAGCTGGCGTCGCGACAACATATACGGAATATCTTGCCGATCGTCGATGACGCGCTGCAAAAAGCCGGAATGACGCTCAAGGAAATTGACGGCATCGCAGTGACCTACGGCCCGGGCCTGGTCGGGTCATTGCTCGTGGGTCTTTCGCTGGTCAAGGGCATGTCGTTTCACTCGGGTATTCCCTACGTCGGCGTCAATCATCTTGAAGCGCATCTCTTGGCGATTCATCTCGAGCACGAAGTCCCATTTCCCTACATCGCGCTGCTCGCCTCAGGCGGACACACGCTGCTTTATTGCGTGGAAGATATCGGCGACTATCTACATCTCGGCGGTACCCGGGACGACGCGGCGGGGGAGGCCTATGATAAAGTCGCCAAGATGATGGGGCTCGGCTATCCCGGCGGTAGGGTAATCGATAATCTCGCAAAGAAGGGCGACCGGACAGCGATCCGTTTCCCTCGTGCTCGTTTTCGCAAAGACAGCTACGCATTTAGTTTCAGCGGTATCAAAACGGCGGTATGGCACTATCTTAAATCGCGTGGGGAGGGACAGTGGGAAGGTGAAATCGCCGATATCGCCGCGAGTTTCCAGGAAGCGGTCGTCGACATGCTCGTCAATCCGACGATCAAGGCGGCGAGCGCGTCCGGGGTATCGCGGATCGTTCTATCCGGCGGCGTCGCCGCCAACAGCCGGCTACGCGAGAAAATCACGCAGCGGGGCGACGCGGAAGGGATCGACGTGTTCTTTCCCGCGCCGAAATTTTGCACGGACAACGGCGCCATGATCGCTCTGGCCGGTTATCATTGGCTCAAACGCGGACGGCGCGACGATTTTCGCCTCAACGCCGACGCCGATCTGACGCTTTAAAAAATAGTTCAAGTTTTCAGGGTTCAATAGCTCAAGGGCTCGCTGTGACCCTTTATGATGAAGTTCGCGCCGCGCTGCGCGAAACCGATTTCAGACCGAGGAAGAGTCTCGGACAGAATTTTCTCATTCATGAGCGAGTGATCGATTCGATTTTGCGTTTGCTTGATCTCGATGCAAACGCAGAGGTTGTCGAGATCGGCCCTGGTCTGGGCTTCCTGACGCGGCGATTACTGGATCGCGCCAGCACAGTGTGGGCGGTTGAAGTCGATCCGATTTTGGTGGAACGTTTGCGCCGGAGCGACGTTGCGACCCATGCCAATTTTCGACTCATTCACGGTGACATCCTAGAGATTCCCTTGCCGGAGTTACTGCCTCAGACGAGAATCAGACTGGTTGGCAATCTGCCTTACAGCATTTCAACGCCGGTGTTGTTTCGCATCCTGGAGTGGTACAAACATTTTTCACGGATGGTCTTGATGGTACAAAAAGAGGTCGCCGACCGGATCGCAGGCAAACCGGGAACAAAGGATTACGGTACGCTCTCCGTGTGGTGCCAAATTTATGGAAAGATCACGGATAAAGTTAGCGTCTCGCCGGAGGCCTTTTTCCCGCGCCCCAAAGTTCGCTCGACGGTTCTGAAGATCGAGCTGTTTCCCGAGCCTCTAGTTGCCCCAGATGAGATTTCGTTGGTGCGCGGGCTGGTGCGCGCAGCTTTTGGCCAGAGGCGCAAGACTCTCAGCAATGCGCTGAGCGCTTGGTTGAAAAGTGGCAGAGGCGAAATCGAAAGTTTTCTTCGCTCCCAAGGTATCGATCCCCGACGTCGCGGTGAAACTCTGAGCGTCGGTGAATTCGTCAAGCTCGCCCGCGCGGCACGGAACCAGTCTGCGCTGATAAACGTGACCGACCACTAATCGTTGACCTCTATGCCCGAACTGCCCGAAATCGAAACTGTTTGCCGCACGCTGCGGCCCCATCTCTTGGGAAGAACCATACGCGGCGTCGAAGTGTTGGAGCCGCGCCTTCGATTGCCGGTGGACGAGCGGGCTCTGATGGGATTGGCGGGAAGGCGAATCGAAGCGATCACGAGAATCGCGAAATATATTTTGCTCAGTTTAGCCGGCGAAGCCGCATGGATTTTTCACCTCGGCATGTCGGGAAAACTGATTTGCGTTGCAAAAAATTTGGAGCGGCGAAAACACGATCATATCATTGTTGATTTAGATGACAGCATTGAGCTCCGTTATCACGACCCGCGCCGGTTTGGTTTGTCATTGGTCGCGCGAAAAACTGATTTGTCACGGTTGCCTCAACTGTGCCATCTCGGCATCGATCCTTTTGATCCCGATTTGACCGGCCAATACCTGTTCCGTTTCACCCGCGCTTCGGAACGGCGTATTCGAGATCTTTTACTCGATCAGCAGATCATCGCCGGTCTTGGCAACATTTACGCCAATGAAATCCTCTCGTCTGCGGGGATAAAGCCGACGACGCGCGCGCATCGATTGACGCGCAGGCAAGTGGAGGTGATTGCTGATTCGATTCCTCGGTTGCTCCATGATGCCATTCGCTGGTGTGGCACGTCGTTTTCCGACTACCGAGACGCGGACGATAAATCTGGAGAATTTCAGAATCACCTGCGGGTTTATGACCGCGACGGAGAGCAGTGCCGGGTTTGTCCGAGCGTGATCAAGCGCGTGGCCGTCGGCAACCGCAGCGCGTTTTACTGCCCATCGTGCCAGAAATAGAACGATTCGTTCAAATCGTTCGAAAGTTCAAGCCGTTCAAATCGTTTGGAGAGCCTGTGGATTGGACGGTGATCTAACAAGTCTCGCATCATGGAAACACCGTCTCTTCCTAAACGTCGACTTCTTTCCCCGCTTCGTCACCGTGATTTTCGCTTGTTCTGGACCGGGCTATTGCTGTCGAGCGTCGGCAGTCAGTTTACCCAGGTGGCGATGGCGTGGCAGATTTACGAGCTCACGAACTCGCCCCTCCAGCTCGGCTTGATTGGCTTAGCTCGCGCCGTGCCGCAAATGTTCATTCTTTTGTTCGGCGGGTTGCTGGCCGACGCGATGAACCGGCGCAAGTTGATGATGATCACGCAAGGCAGCTTATTTTTCGTTTCGGGATCGCTCGCGCTCCTGACCTTGGCGGGCCATGTGACGCCATTGAAACTCTACGCCGTCACGGTGTTCCTGGCGCTGTTTAGCTCGTTGGAAGTTCCGTCGCGCCAATCGATTGTAACGAATCTCGTGCCGGCTGAGGATTTATCGCGTGCGTTGGCAATCTTCAGCACCCAACGACAAATCGCCACGATTGGCGGGCCGTCGGTTGCCGGGGTTGTGTTGGCAATCGCAGGTCCCACCGCCTGTTATACGGTAGACGCGATTTCGTGGCTTATCATGTTCGGATCACTGGCGTTGATTCGCACCCGGTTGCCGCAGCGCGGTGGCTGGCGCACCGTCACGTTCGAGTCGCTTCGCATGGGTCTTCGTTTTGTCTGGGGGCATGCCGTCATCTTTCCATTTTTGATGATGGACTTTGGTGCGAATATATTTGGCACTGTGCGTTCGCTTTTTCCCATCTACGCGCGCGACATTCTCGCGGTCGGGCCGCAAGGTCTGGGCTTGCTCTATGCCGCCAGCGCCGTTGGCGCGCTGCTCGGCGCGTTGGGATTGAGTTTGTGGGGACCGGTGCGGCACGCCGGGCGGTGGATTCTTGTCGGCGTGACAATTTACGGCCTTTCCCTATTGTTCTTCGCCACGTCGCATTTCCTCTGGTTATCCGTTCTACTGCTCGTGGGTTCCGGTATCGGCGACACGATCAGCGCGGTTCTGCGCGCTACGATCAATCAGCTCAGCACGCCCGACGAGCTGCGCGGCCGCATGGCGTCGATCAATAGCATCTTCACCAACAGCGGTCCGCAGCTTGGCCAATTTCAACTTGGCGCCCTGGCAGCAGTGGTGGGCGCTGAATTCGCCGTAACGGCCGGCGGACTCATCATACTCCTAATTGTAATGGTCTTGATGGTGGGCTTCCCCCACGTACGAAAGTACCAGATCAGTCAGTCTAGATCGTAGCATTGAAGAGTTGATGAAATCGCCAACTCCATTGCCAAACTGAGGCGTGAAAACTCTGTGGATGCTCGAGCGCAACTAGACGTTAGGTGCCTGTTGTACCGCCGTTTCTGCGGCCCTGTTGCTTGATGACATTCATAGCCAGAGAAATCATGGAACCCACATCGCTCAAGGTTGCCGGCAAGATCATGGTATTTCCCGCCTGGGCAAGTTTGCCAAACTGAGCCAGGTAATTATCGGCGACGCGTAACTGAACCG
The DNA here is from genome assembly GCA_036505755.1 of Binatia bacterium. Taxonomy (GTDB): domain Bacteria; phylum Desulfobacterota; class Binatia; order UBA9968; family UBA9968; genus DP-20. The sequence continues at coordinate 6,045 of DASXSW010000313.1, forward strand.
CTTCAAATCCGCCGGGCTGTTCGATGGATTCGGCGACTTTTCGGATGCCGCTGGCCGTCGCTTCGGCAATGGCGAGGATCGCCGCGGCTTGGCCTTCGGCCTCATTGATTTGCTGTTGTTTCTTGCCTTCGGAGGCTTTGATCGCTTGTTGCTTCTCGCCTTCCGCATTGTTGATCGCCGCGTCTCTCTCGCCCTCCGAGGTTAGAATAAGGGCACGCTTTTCTCGCTCGGCGCGCATCTGCTTCTCCATGGCAGCAAGAATATCCTGAGGCGGTGTGATGTTCTTGATTTCGTAGCGCATCACCTTGATGCCCCAGGGCTCCGAAGCCTTGTCCAATTCGCTCACGATCTGGGTGTTGATGTTGGTGCGTTCTTCGAACGTACGATCCAGTTCGATCTTGCCGAGCTCGCTGCGCAGAGTCGTTTGCGCGAGCTGCGTGATGCCGAAAATGTAGTCCCCGATGCCATAAGAAGCCCGCTCTGGATTTAAAACTTTTTGGTAGAGCACACCGTCGACCGAGACCTGGACATTATCGCGCGTGATGCAAACCTGCGGCGGGATGTCGATAGCCTGTTCCTTTAATGAATGCTTGTAACGAATCACATCGAGAAAAGGGACGAGGATATGAAAACCGGCGCCTAGGGTGCCGCTATACTTACCCAAGCGCTCGACGACGAAGGCGCTCTGCTGCGGCACCACGACGGCAGTCTTGGCAACGATGATGATAATGAGCAACGCCAATACAAGAACGACGATAAATCCACCCATAATTTTCTCCGTTTCAGTTCCCTTCAGGGCGAACGAAAAGCGTGAGTCCTTCTACCCGTTCGACTTTAGCGCGCTCGCCGCGCTTAAGCGGCTTGTCACCCGTGTTGCGCGCATTCCAGGAAGTGCCGCGCATCTCGACCTTGCCGAAACCGTTTACGGGAATCTCATCGGCACCCATTGCGGTTTCACCGATCAGGCTATCGATTCTTTGCCGAGGTCCTCCGCGCGTCAAGCGCAGCAATTTTTCGCGAAACAACCAGAGCGCGAGCAGCGACAGAGCCGAGAACGAGATAAACTGAAACCACAAAGGCCCCGCTGCGTTAAAGCCGGCGAGCACGCCCACAGCGATGGCGCCGACGCCGAAAAAGATGAAGTAAAAGCCGCCGGGGGTCACAAGTTCGGCGACAAGTAGCAGCAATCCGAGCAGGATCCAAATCCACCATTCCATAGTGTTTCACCGTCGTTGTGCCTGCAGAACGTAGCCGAGGCGGGGCGCTAATTCAAGCTCCAGTTTTGCTGTTCGCAACCCTAGCTTATCGCGAGGGAAGAGTGCGGAATCTCTTTTCGAAGCCGAAAAGCTTGATGAACTCGCCGAAGACTTGATCGCTCAATTGTTGGAGCCGCTGGATATGGGTCGGCGTTTCCAGATGAATCCGCTGGGGATCGATGGTGCCGCCAAGGGCAGTGATCTCCTTCCGGTTTTCAGCAACTCGAAGCCAGCGATGGATCATCGGCTCGTCCACCTCCAGATGGAATTGGAAGGCGTACACATTTGACCCATAGCGGAAGGCCTGATTAGCGCATAGGGAAGAGGAGGCGAGATGAAGAGTGCTTTGCGGAATGTCGAAGGTCTCGCCATGCCACTGAAAAATCTTCTCGGTCTCCTTAAACGCCGTCAGCAGCGGATCGTCTAGCGCATGCTCCGTCGGAGTGACGTCGTACCAACCGATCTCTTTTTCGTGATTTGGGTAGACGCCAGCGCCGAGCGTCCTCGCCATCAATTGAGCACCGAGGCAAACCCCCAACACGGGGAGATTTCTGCGCAGGGCTTCTTCGATCAATTTCATCTCGGTAGTCAGATGCGGCAGCCGCTCGGCGTCGTTGACGCTCATCGGCCCGCCCAAAACTACCAACCCGTCGTAACCATCCAGGCACGGCTGGGCGTCAGGATGGCGCGCGAAATTGACATAGCGGATGCGGAAGCCCGCCCGCTTCAATAACGGATTCAAAGTCCCCAGCAGTTCATGCGCAACATGCTGGAGCACGAGGAGTTTTTTCATCGTGGGAGCTAGTATGGAAACATCTAAGATAATTATAATGAGACGGAGCGGGAATGCAAAATAACGGGCGCCATCCCAACCTGATAGAGACTGTAGTGGCGGACGCCTTCGAGTGATATGAATTGAATCAAAAGTAGCGAGGATGTCATGAAGAACCGCGAGATCCAGCCTGCGTGGGATTATCATAACGGCACGAAACACTCGTACCAAAGCATCCGCGCGAATCAACACTATCTCGACTGGGAGAATCAGCCGCTTCCCTTTAAAATCTATCCGAAGCTGGAGCCTGTTGCTTTACCCGAACATTTGTCGTCGTCAGATGTACCGGCGCTGCGGGCTATTTCGTCGCCCGGCGCGGAACCGGATCACCTAATCGCCCCCACGAGTGAACTGCTGGCAGAAATCCTTTTTCTCTCCGCCGGTATCACCAAGCGTCGAAAATACCCGGGCGGGGAGATGCTCTTCCGTGCCGCGGCCTGTACGGGCGCGCTGTATCACATTGACCTCTATTTGATCTGCGGCGATCTCGCCGATCTCGAAGCGGGAGTGTATCAATTCAACCCGCAGGATTTCTCGCTGCGCAGATTGCGCGCCGGCGATTATCGTTCATTCCTGGTGAATGCCAGCGGCGAGGAACCCGCGATCGTGAATGCGTCGTGCGTAATCGTCAGCGCGTCTACGTTCTGGCGTAACGCATGGAAGTACCAGGCGCGCGCTTACCGGCACTGCTATTGGGATAACGGCACGATTCTGGCCAATCTCTTGGCCGCTGCTGCCGCTCGTAAGATCCCGGCAAAGATAGTTCTTGGCTTTGTCGATGCGACAGTGAACCAACTTTTGAGTTTGGATACCCAGCGCGAGGCGCCGCTTTCTCTAGTCGCGATGGGTGAGGCATCGTCACGGCGAATTGGTCTGTCTCCGCCGATGGAACCGCTGGTGTTTGAAACTGTGCCGCTATCGAAGACCGAGGTCGATTACCCGGCGATGAGAACGATGCACGAGGCGTCGTCTTTGGAAAGCGCAGAGGAAGTTGTGAAGTGGCGCGACGGCGCAGAAAAGGCGGAAGACAAAAGGATAAAGGATAATGGTGGAAGCGAAGATCGACTATTCGCTCTGCAACCGCTCGACGATGCCGCGCTGCCGCGCGATACGATCGAGGAGGTTATTGTCCGGCGCGGCTCGACCCGCGAGTTTTCCCGTGAACCGATTACCTTCGCGCAGCTCTCTACAATGCTCGACCGGGCCACGCGCGGCAGCTCGGCGGATTTTCTCACTGAGGCGGCGCCATTGCTCAATGATCTTTATCTGATTGTCCACGCGGTGGAGGGTCTTCCCGCCGGGGCTTATGTCTTTCGCCGGCAGCAGCGCGCCCTTGAGTTACTTAAGGAAGGCGACTTTCGCCACGAGGCTGGTTATCTCGGCTTGGGACAAGAAATTCCCGCGGCTTGCAGCGTCAACATTTATTTTTTAACGGATCTAAAGAGCGCTCTGGAGCGTTTCGGCAATCGCGGTTACCGCGCCGCCCAACTCGAAGCCGCTATCATGGGCGGAAAACTTTATCTTGCCGCCTACACTCAGCGTCTCGGCGCCTCCGGGCTGACATTCTTCGATGACGAAGTCACCGGATTTTTCTCCCCACACGCCGCCGGCAAGAGCGTGATGTTCTTGATCGCTTTGGGGAAGTCGGTGAAGCGGAAGACGCTGAACGTTGGGTGACGCGAAAAAAGTTCTCTGACTCCAATTTTTCCCCTAAGGTTGTTCACCACGCGCCGCGAACACGATCACGTTCTTACATGACACGATCATTCGTAACTCATCGCGCCGCGAGGTTGCAGCACTCTGATTTCTGTTGGAACAGGCAGTGCGTCCTTGCTGATCGCAAGCGTGTCGCTCTTGAGAATCTGCGTTTTGAGGCCGGCGGTGAACTGCCGGATCAGATAGGGATTGTCACGGTGATGCATCGGAATCGCAATCTTGGGCTTGAGCTGAGCGAGGACTTCACGGGCAAGGTCCGGCCCCATGGTGCGGCCGCCGCCGATGGGCGTCAGCGCCACATCCACCTTGCCGAATGCTTTAAGCTGTTGCTCATTCAACTTTTGGCTCAGATCGCCCAGGTGGGCGATGCATAATGTACCCAGATCGAAAACAAACGCCGAGCCGTGAATGCCCTCGATGAATTCGGCGTTTTGATGAATCGGGACGTTGTAGATGAAGGTGTCTTTGACATTCGTGCTAATCGTATTCCACCCCGCGCCATAGTTCTTGAGTCCGCGCAGAATCAGCGGATGGCCCAGGACGATTTGGACGGCATTGTGGTTGAACATTTCTTTGCCGACAGTGACCACGTCGCCGACAACGTTCGGATTCGGATACCAACCGGGCCCCAGCGGGTCGGTGACGATGCGCGTTCCTTTGCTGGTGGTGATGAGAAAAAAGTTGTGGCCGAAGTATTGAATCGTCGCGTCGACATTCGCCGCATAAGCCAGAGACCCAAAGCCAAGCGCCACGTCTGGATCACGACAAGAGGAGTTGGCGGAAGAGGTAATGGTAAGCAGTGAACTGAATAAAACTGCCGAACTAAAGATTGAACGTAAGGTTCTAATTCGACGAAGGCGCTTCATGACACTCACGAGCATGACCACGAACATGGCTTTTCCCACGACGCCGCGCATCCATGAACAGCAGGCTATTGGATTGCAATAGAAAAAACAATGAACCTGTCGCGGTCCAACAATGCTCGAAGCCACTCAGAGGCAAATAGTTTTCCGACCGCAGTTCCTTTCCTTGGCTGAAGACCTGCAGGTGGAACTCTCATGAGCCCACCAACCCCGAGGTTCGTGCTACAGGCCCAGTGCTCGCTTCAGATCCTCAAGAAGGTCCCGTACGTGCTCAATTCCCACTGACAAGCGGATCAGTCCATCATAAAGCCCCGCGCTCTTGCGCTCTTCTTTGGGGATCGAGGCGTGTGTCATGATGGCAGGCAACTCGACGAGCGACTCGACGCCGCCGAGACTCTCCGCGATCTTGAAGAGGCGCAAGCGCACCAGAACACGGCGCGCCTCCGACAGCCCTCCCTTCACCTCAAACGAGACGATCCCGCTG
>DASXSW010000314.1:0-4200 GCA_036505755.1 Binatia bacterium
GCCACGATCGAACTCTACCAAGATGGCCCATGGACCCTTGCGCAAAAACAGGGAACCGATCTGGGTAAAATCCGTGGCCCGCGGATTTGGATGTCAGGCAGGGCGATCGGCGGCGTCAGCACGGGGCACGACGCATTTGGCTCAAGGACCGCGCGCGACAACATCATCGTGACAACGCCGGAAGAAGTGCGTCAAGCGGTGCAGCGAAAAAAGGAGCTCGGCTGCGACATCCTCAAGGTCAACGAGTTTCTTTCTATGGAACTGGTGAAAATCGCCGTTGACGAAGCGCATCGGCTGGACATGCCGGTAGCCGCCCACAGTTGGGACGTGATCGGCTCCGCAACTGCCGGCGTTGACGCCATCGAGCATATCTGGTCGGTGGGCTACAGCTCCATCCCGTATGCCCCCGCCAGGCGCAAGTTGGCCCAAGATCGGCTCGGCGGCGTGATCGATCAGGAGCTCGCCGGAGCTTATTACCAAACAGAAAACTTCGACGAGGTGATCAATGCGCTGGTGGAGCATCACGTCGCGTGGACTCCGACCATTGCCAAATGGCTGCGTCCACTTTCGCCGAGCGCCGAGCGCTTCAGAGAAAGAGAAAATGAAATCTTGAACGATCCCAATGCGGATCTCCCCGCTGCAGTCCGGGCGGTGACCGACAATGCCTATGACAAGTTGCTCAAGCGCTACACGCCCGAGCAGCTCGAGCGCGCCAAAATCGGCTATGAAAAAGCCAAAGAATTCATCCGGCGTTTCGTCCAGGCCGGCGGCGTCCTGAAAGAAGGCTCGGACCCGCCCCGTGTCATGGCGGCGTTGCTGATGCACCAGGCGCTGGTGATGGACGTCGAGGCGGGCGTGCCGCCAATGACGGCGATCCAAGCGGCCACGCTCAACGTCGCCAGGACTTTCAAGAAGGACAAGGACTACGGCAGCATCGAGCCCGGCAAGGTCGCAGACCTCTCCATCGTCGAAGGTGACCCGCTGCGAGACATCTGGATGACGCAAAACGTCAAGATGGTCGTCATGGACGGGAACGTCATTGATAGCGGATTCCACAAATACAAGAATCCGATTCCGTCATTCTACTCCTACCAAAGCTTGCCGCTCGACCTCGAAATATCACCGCTGTTTCTGATCGAGGGTTCCGGTCCTACAGTATTGAAGGTACGAGGGCAAGGGGGAATGTGGCCATTCCACCGCGTCATGCTGAATGGCGAGCCGCTGCCGACGAGTTTCGTCTCCAAGGACGAGCTCAAGGCGATCGTTTCACCCGAGGCGATCGCCAAAGCCGGCACTTACATCGTTACGCTCAAGTGCGAAGGAGAAGCGTTCCCCGAATCCCATCGGGCCCATCTCGTGGTGGGCTTCAGGCAATAGTCATCGAAGACAACGATCCAGCCTTTGCTAAATCAACAAACAAATTCTAGTTGTACAAGTGTGACTCCATACTCTTCATTGATTCACGCGAGGTTTAGGTTAGTCTCAAGGAAACCAGTGGTATGAAATTGAAAATCCGGCCGTGCTTATCAATCGTCGCGTTTCTAATCGTGCTTTTTAGTGGCAAAGCGGCCAACGCCGGCGAGCCGACTGAAGCAATTCGCGGCGCGGTGAATCAAGGTGTCGAAATTCTCAAGAGTGCCAAGCTCGACAATCAAAAACAACGTGTTCAAGTCATCGACCGATTGCGGCAAATTGTTTACCCGCTGTTCGACTTCAATGAGATGGCCATGCGCTCGCTAGGGCCAAATTGGCGCCGCCTCAATCCGCAGCAGCAGAAGGAATTCGCGTTCACCTTCACCGCTCTGTTAGAAAAGACCTATGCGGATCAGATCGATCTCTACGACGGGCAACAAGTGGTTTACGCCGGCGAAAGCGTCGATGGCGATTACGCGCGAGTCGATTCCCGAATCATCGACAAGAATGGCCAAACTTATTCCGTTGCTTACCGGCTGCATAAAGTTGACGGGAAGTGGAGAATCTACGACGTCGTTGCGGAGAATATCAGTTTGGTCAACAACTACCGCGCGCAGTTCAATCGCGTGATCGCGAAATCCTCATTCGAGGAACTGTTGAAAACCATGAAACAGCAGGTGCAATAGCGGATAGAAATCGACCGGGAGTCTTTTCTCGCCGTTGTCTTATGCCTCTGAACGTTGAGACGCGTGCACCGACGGATTGAACGCTGAACGAGTTGAACCGCTTGACCGGCCGTGTGGATGGAACGTCTTGAACTGCTTGAACGTATTGAACGGTTTGAACGCCCACTCGATCAGCGCCCCTCAAGCAGTTTCTCGATCTGCGTAGTAACCTGCCGATCCTCGGGCTCGACGGCGCTTTCGAACACGGCTACTGGCTGTCCCGTTCGGTCCAGGAGATACTTATGAAAATTCCAGCGTGGCGGTTTCCCCGTCTTGGCGGCGAGCTCTTTAAAAAGCGGGTTTGCCTTTGTGCCGACGACGGGCGTCTTCGCGAACACCGGAAACGTGATGCCGTAGTTCACCCGGCAGAACTGCGCGATCTCTTTATTCGACCCCGGCTCCTGGCTGCCGAAATCGTTCGCTGGAAATCCCAAGACCGCAAATCCTTTGTCGCGGTAGCGGCGATATAACTTTTCCAAGCCCTCATACTGCGGCGTGTAGCCGCACTCGCTCGCCGTGTTGACGATCAGCAGCACTTTGCCCTGGAACTGGCAGAGCGAGATGGGCTCGTCCATCAGATTGGCGAATTTGTGATCAAGGATAGCGGGACACGAAGATTCTGCTGCGATACTTGGCGCTGGAATGACAAATATCGTGAGCGCAGCGACGAGAAGTGAGTAAATCGATCGAGCGAGCATATTTTCCTCCCTTCCATCTTTTCTACCACAGTTTCCGCTCAAAGAACGAGTTCGCCGCATGAGCGCTGATTCAAGCCTGAGCTGTGTCGTGATCGCGATTCTGGCCCAGTGCGCGGTTCTTGTGCTAGACATATTCAAAGCAATCACGAGCGCTCGCTTTACAACTATTCGGTCGGAGTCCCATGATTGAGTGACAACATCATTTCCTACATTGAGGCGTGCCGACGAGAAGCTCAAGCGGAAAGGCGAGCAAATTTTCATTTTCCGTCGCAAGAGGCTATGACATAAAAGGCAAAGATTAGGCGTCACACGCCGCGCTGCGTCGCCGCCTACTCAGCGAAGGATTAATTAATTGTGGCGACAACGGCTTTCGGACAAGGTGACCTCACGCAACCTCCTCCGGTACTTTCCTATGAGATTGTCTCTTGGCTACTTACCGGTGTGGCACTCTTTCTCGTGCTGCCGCTGCATTTACTGCCGGCGCTCGTGGCCGGACTCGTTGTTTACGAGGTGGTACACGTTCTCGCGCGGGTCCTAAAAATATTTCGGATTCATCACCAGCGAGGCCAGCTTGTCGCGGTCGGCATCGTGGCCTTTGGGGTTGTCTTACTTCTCACGATTGCCGGGGCAGGAATCGTCGCCTTTGTTCGGGCGGATAACCTGTCGACGCTTTTTAATACGATGACCGATAGCATTGACCGCTGGCGGTCCGTGTTGCCGGACTCCATCGCAGAACAGTTGCCGGTGGACGTGGAGGAGCTGCGGCAGGCCGTAGTGGCCTGGCTCGGTCTACACGCCGGGGAGTTGAAGCAGGTTGGGACGGAGGCGGGGCGCACGTTGGCACACATTTTTTTCGGTTTGGGGATCGGGGTGTTGGCGTCACTGCATGACGTGAAACCGCATGAACCCCTCGGACCGCTCGCAAGGGCCATGCGAGAGCGCGTGGTCCGCGTCGGCGAAGCGTTCCGACGCGTCGTGTTCGCCCAAACGCGCATCTCGGCCGTCAACACCTTCCTGACCGCGCTGTACCTGTTCGTCGCGTTGCCGTTGGCGGGCGTGCATCTGCCGCTGGCCAAAACAGTGCTCGTCATCACCTTCCTGGTTGGGCTGCTCCCCGTAGTCGGAAATCTCCTCTCCAATACAATCATCGTAATCTTGAGTCTTAGCGTCTCGCTGCCGGTAGCGATCGCATCGCTGATATTTCTGGTGGTCATCCATAAGCTCGAATATTTCTTAAACGCGCACATGATCGGAGCGCAGGTGCACGCGCACGCCTGGGAGTTATTGCTCGCGATGCTCGTCATGGAGGCCGCTTTCGGCATCCCCGGTCTCATCGCGGCACCGATTTACTACGCGTACGTTAA
>DASXSW010000315.1:0-4813 GCA_036505755.1 Binatia bacterium
GCGTCATTTCTTGGAGCCGCTCGCCGAGTACGATTTTGCAAAGAGAAAATACGTGGGCGTCCTGGCCGAGTCCTGGTCCGGTAGTGAAAAAGGATGGATTTTCAAACTGCATCGAAACGTAAAATTTCACAGTGGCGCGGAGATGACGGCTGCCGATGTCATCTATAGCCTCAAGCGGTCGATGGACCCTAAGCTCAGCCGGCAAGTCAATTTAGCGAGGATCATTCAATCCATGCACGCACCCGACCCGTACACCGTGACCATCACAACAACGAAACCCGTGGTCTCGCTACTGGAGTATCTCGATAACACGTACATCCTCAGCGAAACGGCGGCCAAAGAGTCCGGCGACGAAGCGACGTTCGGCAAGAAGCCGATCGGCACACCGGTCCGTTCAAGTTTGTCGAATGGGTGCGTGGCGAAAGAGTCGTTGCCGAAAAAAATCCTCAATACTGGCGCGGCGCACCCAGGATCGACCGCATCATTTGGAAACCTGTTGCCGAGGACGCGGCCAGGCTCGCGCTGCTCGAATCCGGCCAGGCGGATCTGATCGCCAATGTCCCACCGCATGAAACCGATCGCTTAAAGGCAAATTCCACGGTTCGACTCGAAGAAGTCAGAAGCGCAAGAATCATTTTTCTGTTGCTGGACCCGGCGCATAAGCCGCTCGACAATAAGCTGGTGCGCCAGGCGATTCACTTTGCGATCGACAAAGATGCTCTCGTCAAATACGTCTTAGACGGCAAAGCCTATCGCCTGGACGGTATGTTAGGGCCGCATGGCTTCGGTGAAGATCCTTCTTTCAAGCCTTATAGCTACAATCCCCAGAAGGCGAAGGAACTCTTGGCGGCAGCCGGCTTTGGCACTGGATTCGAGATCGACTTTTACACATCAACCGGTCGGTACACCAAGGACCGCGAAGTTGGCCAAGCGATAGCCGGACAGCTGGCCAAAGTCGGCATCAAAACGCGCTTTCACACCCCCGAATGGGGAATTTTCAACGACCTGCACAGGTCCGGGAAATGTCCGATCTGCTTCCGAGGTCGTGGAACCGTGGTCGACCCGGACGACTTCTTCAATGAATATTTTGAGAGCGGAGTTTCCAAGAGAATCTCTTACTCCAATCCTAAATTCGATCGCTTGCTCCAACAGCAGCGACAGATCTTTGATTTGGAGAAGCGCGAGCCGATCCTTCAAGCCGCCATCAAGATTCTGCTCGACGACGCTCCGATCGTACCCTTGTACAATCCCATTGATATCTATGCCGCCAAGCGGCGCCTGGTTTGGAAACCTTCCGCGAAAGACTATATCAACGTTGCAGAGGCGGACGTCGCCGAAAAATAAAAAATTGGAGTGTGTGCGATGGAAAAAACAATGATTCCGAGTACGCGTTTGGAAGCTCTCCAGGCGGCGTTGGACCGAATTAGAGTCGCCCCGGCGTATCAATCCGGGAAATGGTTTGTCGGCCCGCTCAATTTTGCATCGGAGGTGCGTGGGGCGATGAGCTTGCCTGAGCGCGTTGAGATCTGCGACGTCACTCTTCGGGAAGCGTCCCAGGCCTACTTCGGAGAAAAGGAATACGTCGCCTTGGCGGCCGCTCTCGATGATGCCGGCGTCGCAGTGATTCAGTTTCTCGCGCCCAAAACCGGAGATGACAAACACCAAGCTGTTAGAGTTCTCGACCAGCTCGGTAAATTGAGACTAAAAGCTAAGCTACAGCTGTATGGTGTCGCATCAGAATCGCAAATGGATTTGGCCCGCGATCACGGCGTCGAGATCATTTCCTACACGATCTTTCCTTTGCCGGAATGGCAACCTATCTACGCCGCCTCCAGAAAAGGTGTCACCGCCATCGAATCTGCGGCGCCGTCGACCGCGCCGGACACCGAACAGACGCTGCTGGAGTACGTTGAACAGACGGCAGCCGCGATCAAAAAGCGTGGCATGAAGCCCCGTCCGATCGCCAATTTTTTTTCCATGGCGTCGATTGACTTTCTGCGCAAGCTCGCCCGGACCTGTGAAAGAGTTGCAGTCTACGCCCTTAACTTTGTCGATGCCGCCGGTAGCATGGGGCCCGCCGCTTGTCGCTACGTGATTTCCGAAGTCAAAAAGGCAGCGCCGAATCTGACCATCGGCATGCACACGCACAATGACCTGGGCTTGGCTACCGCCAACGCCTTGGCCGGCGTTGAGGCTGGAGCATCGCAGGTAGACGTCACCATCAACGGCGTGGGCGCCAGAGCCGGCAATGCCACAATGGCAGAAGTGGTCGTCGCTTTGGAAGCTCTCTATGGCATTGCGACCGGTGTCGACTCGAGCAAATTGACAGGCCTATCGAAGTTGTTCGAGGAGATGTCAAGCTGGCCGACTCCCAAGGACAAACCGCTGGTCGGAGATTACGCTTTCACCGACGCAAGCGACACCCACAGTTTTCTGATGCAGGCCGATCCCCTGCTGTTTGCGCCGGTTAGACCGGATCTCGTTGGTAATGAAAGACGGAGCCATCTCGACCTGAAATCCGGTATTCACACTCTCAAGATGCGCCTTGGAGAGATCGGATTCATCGTCTCGGAAGAAACCCTTCCTCAACTTTGGGCGCGCATCCAACATGAATTGGAGGTTAAGAGACGAGCGCTCACAGAGGAGGAAATCCGCCAATGCGTCAACGCTGCGCGCTCATGAGCAAGTCATTATCGTCTGTGGAGGTCTAACCAATGGCAAGCATACTCATTACCGGCGCCAATGGCTTCATCGGCTCCCACACGACCCTGCTGATGGAATCCCTCGGCCATAAAGTAGTCCCAATTGATGTCGTGCCGCGCTCACCGGATTTGTCGCTGCTGGGAATCAAAGCGCCGAGTCACATCATGAACGTGACCGACGCCGCAAGATTCCGCGCACTATGCGAAACAGAAAAGCCGACGCACATCTTTCACGCCGCTCATCCTCCGCGCGATGAATCGCCCACGGTATTAAATTATTGCTACCATGCAATGACGAATATTCTCGAAGCAGCCAAGGAATTGAAAATTCAGCGGGTGGTCTACTCCAGCTCCGCATCGATTTACGGCCAGCTGAAAAAACCAGACGGCAGTTTGGTGAAAGAAGAAGACGCGGTAACGATCTATCCCACCTACTTTTACCGCGCCGCGAAAACTGTCTCAGAATGGATAGGCGACTTTTACAAAGAGAAACACGGTGTCGACCTCGTCGCGCTGCGATATTCGTCCGTTTATGGTCCCGGTCTCTACCGGAGCATTCCGCTAGAACTCAAGAAAGGGATCCTTGGCCAACCCTGCCGGCCTTTTCTTACTCGCCCCGCTCGACGATTTGATTTATATTGACGATGTCGTCGAGGCAGTCGGTCGCGCGTTGTTTGCCGACAAACCGCTCAGCCGCGCCTACAACATCGGCCTCGACAAAACCTACGTCAGTGATGATTTGAAGCGAGCGATTCAGAAAGCGCTGCCTGATCTAAGGTTTGAGATCGGCGAGCATCCAAACGCCGCAGAAGTGGCGCCACACCGGATGCGCAGCCCGCTGGATATTTCTCTGGCAAAAAAGGACCTCGGTTGGGAGCCGAAAATTTATCTAGAAGAAGGCATCGCCAAGCTCGCGAAGTGGTTGGAAGAGAATAAAGCCAGGCTGCGGGCGTGAGCGTCGTCGGATCGGCCAAGCAATTTGTAGCAGGACCAACACGATATCTATCGTTATGATTGTCACAATTGACCCGAGTGTCTGTCAGCAAAGCGCGAAACATTCTTTGCCGAATGCGCTGCCTTATCCCGGATCAGCCATCGCCGCGTTTGATGCCTTCCGATAATCCAACGGCGGCGGCTGGTCACCGATGAGCGGTTTATAGACAAAACCGGGACCGCGGCTCTTGTCGAACTCTGCCTTGGCTGCCGCAATTAGCTCAGGACTCGTGTACAGTTGCCCGACCGTGAGGGCGAGCGTCTTCGCGGCGACAACAGCGCCTTTGACGCCGATGCTCATGCCGCCCGCGGCCACGGCCTGCCAGGTGTGTGCTGATGTTCCGGGAACCCAAGTTGCCGTATTGAGTGTTGCCAGCGGCGTCACCCAGCTCACATCGCCCGAATCCGTCGATGAATACTTCTGGCCGTTGAATTGATATCTGCGGATCTCCCGCGCGGTCGTCAGCGCCGGGAGGTTTTTGCCCGGAAGAGTCTTCTGAAGCTTCTCCGCGAAAGCCGTCTCCTCCGCCGTCCACGTGGGCGCGCCGACGCGGCGCAGATTGGCGTCCATGAGGCGCCCGAGCACATCGTTGGGCAACGCACTGTAAACGCCGTTGATGATTTCGTAATCGAAAGTCGTTCCCGTGCCCAGCGCTGCACCCTCGGCTGCCTTCTTAACGCGCTCGAATATATCGGCGACCACGCGCGGGTCCGGATGACGCACGTAATAATAAGATTCCGCGAACTCGGGAACGATATTCGGGGCGGCCCCGCCGTTGGTGATTACGTAGTGAATGCGCGCGTCCTGGGGAACATGCTCGCGCATATAATTCACCATGAAGTTCATCGCCTCCACGCCATCGAGCGCAGAACGACCACGGTCCGGCGCGACGGCCGCGTGAGCGGCTTGGCCGCGGAAGCGGAACTTGGCGCTAGTGTTGGCGAGATTACGATCCTGCGAAGCGTTGTTCGCGTCGCCGGGATGCCAATATAAAGTTACATCCACGTCCTTGAAAAGTCCGGCCCGCACCATGTAGACCTTGCCGCCTCCTCCTTCCTCCGCCGGCGTCCCATAGACGCGGATCTGGCCTTTCGTCCCACTCTCTTGCAGCCAATTC
>DASXSW010000316.1:0-5767 GCA_036505755.1 Binatia bacterium
AATTTGAGTGAAGCGGCGCAGCGTGGACGATATCGCTCTGATTTATACTATCGATTGAATGTCTATCCGATCGAGATACCGCCGCTCAGGGAGCGCAGAGAGGATGTTGGATTATTGGCACAGATTTTTCTAGAGGAAGCGGGGCGGAGATTGGGGAAGAGGTTTGGGAAGATACCGAATGAAATGATTGAAGCATTGCGCGCATACAGCTGGCCTGGCAATGTGCGGGAATTGGAGAACGTGATCAGCAGAGCGGCTGTCATTTCAACAGGCACCGACCTCCAGCTGCCGGAAGGGTGGGAGACCGAAGGCAATTTGATCAACCGGAACATCAGTCAAAGCTCGAACGAACAAGCTCATTCGAAGCCGGCAGCCGCAAATTCGGAACGAGAGCCAACGCTCGGCGAGATGGAGAAAAGCCATATTTTAGAGGTCTTGCATCAGACGAATTGGCGGATTGAGGGACCGAAGGGGGCGGCACTCATTTTAGGATTACATCCTAATACGCTACGCTCACGCATGCGCAAACTCGGTGTTCGACGACGAGCGGCTGGAGATGCGACGCCCGCTCCTCGATCGATATAGTGGATGACGGCTCGACAAAATGAAAAGCAGCTGAAGTCATAGCAATTCTAGCTTATCTGACCGAACCATCTTAAGCGTGCTATTGATGGATCCGTGCCGCAAAGACTCGGCATCAGGCGATGATAGGAACCTTGCCGACAGAGACATCTCGATAAGCGCCTCTACGCTCGAGCCGCTACGGACCCGACCGAGTTCCGAATGAGTGATCTGGTCTTTGACGCCAATGATTTAGCGCGGGTCTCAACGACCGAACGTGGGCACCCTAGTGTCCGCCTGGCGTTGAGCGTCCTCTTAGTCTGTGCCGGCTACTATATCGGGGCTTTGGCAGGCAAGTCACTCAGGTTTCCGAGTTCCAACCTTGCGCTCATCTGGCCGCCCACCGCCATTCTGTTGGCGGCACTGCTGCTCGCGCGACGGCGAACGTGGTGGATTTATCTACTTGCCGCCGCTCCCGTCCATATCTTGGTGCAAGTGCAAGACGCCGTGCCGGTTTGGGGGATCATGAGCCAGCTCCTCGGCAATTTTGGTCAAGCGGTATTGGCTGCGCTGAGCGTCCGTCATTTCAACAAAGGAGCGCCGCCTTTCGACAGTTTTCGGGCGATAGTCATCTTTATGCTCGGCGCAGTCATATTCGCACCTGTGGTTGTCTCCAGCATCGCCGCCTATCTCTACGTTCTCAGTGGTTGGGAACAGAGCTACGGGTATGCTTGGGGAGCGCGGGTGTTGTCGAATGCCCTTTCCACCCTCATGATCGTGCCACCGATCATTCTATTGGCCAGCCATAAGGCGCCGGCAAAAACCGCTTCCGTTCCCCAGCGCTATGTCGAAGCAAGCTCGCTCCTCATCGCCCTTGTCCTCACCGGTTGGATAACTTTCAGTAAAGAGGGAGAAGCATTGTTCGGCATGGCCTGCCCCATCATTCTGCCGCTGCCGGTTCTTTTGTGGTCGGCCGTGCGCTTTAGACTGGAAGGTCTGTGCCTCTGTCTTCTGCTAGTCGCGTATTTCGCCTTTACGCATGCTGCCCACGGCCATGGCTTTTTCGCCATGAACTCGCCGGAACAGAACGTACTCTCTCTTCAATTCTATCTCATCCTGATCGCCCTACCGCTGATGTTGCTGGCGGTATTGATCGAGGAGCGAGGGAACAAACAGGAGACGCTGCGCGAGAGCGAGGCGCGCTACCGGGCGCTGGTGGTGGCCGGCGCGGAGATGGTCTGGCGAGCGAATGCACAGGGTGAAGGGTTCTTTGTTACCCCGAGGTGGCAAGAACTTACCGGGCAGAACGAAGAGCAGATGCGCGACTTTGGTTGGCTGGAGGCTGTCCATCCCCACGACCGCGAGCGGAGCAGACGATTATGGCAGCAGGCGATGCGTGACAGGCATGCATACGAGAACGAGTTGCGCGTCCGAACTCGCGAAGGAAACTATCGCTATTTTCACGTTCACGCAGTTCCGGTTATCGCGCCGGATGGAGGTGTGCGCGAGTGGGTGGGAACGAATACTGATATTACCGAGCGCAAACGAGCCGAGGATGCGCTGAGACAGAATGAGAACCAGGTTCGCCTGTTTATCGAGCATACGCCGGCATCGGTTGCCATGTTCGACCGGGATATGCGCTATATATTGACCAGCCGCAGGTGGCTGACGGATTACAACTTGGGCGAGCAGGATGTCATCGGCCGCAGCCATTACCAAGTTTTTCCGGAGATTCCGGAACGGTGGAAAGAGATTCATCGGCGCTGCTTGGCCGGCGCCGTGGAGACGTGCGAGGAAGATCAGTTCCGACGTCTCGGCGGGACCGTCGATTGGATTCGGTGGGAGGTCCGACCGTGGTACGTCGCGAGCGGGGAGATCGGCGGTATCATCATGTTCACCGAAGTCATCACCGACCGCAAGCGGGCCGAGGAAGAGATTCGGCAGCTCAAGGAACGGTTGGAGGCGGAGAACGTATATCTGCGAGCAGAGGTGTCGGGGGCACACCGTTATGGCGAGCTTACCGGTCAGACGCAGGCGATCCAGAACGTGCTTCGTCAGGTCAAGCAGGTAGCGCCCACGGACATGACGGTGCTGGTGTTGGGAGAGACGGGGACGGGCAAGGAGCTAGTCGCGCGTGCGGTTCATGCGAATAGTGCGAGGAGAGAGGAGCCGTTGGTGAAGGTGAACTGTTCGGCGTTGCCCGCGGAGTTGATCGAGAGTGAATTGTTCGGGCACGAGCGGGGAGCCTTTACGGGGGCGGTATCGAAGCAGGTGGGGCGTTTTGAGCTAGCCGATCGGGGGACTATTTTTCTCGATGAGGTCGGCGAGCTGCCGTTGAGGTTGCAGTCGAAGTTATTGAGGGTATTGCAGGAGGGAGAGTTTGAGCGATTGGGGAGCGCCAAGACGGTCAAGGTGGATGTGCGGGTGATCGCGGCGACCAACCGCAATTTGCGCGAAGCGGCGCAGCGGGGGAGATTTCGCTCTGATTTATACTATCGGTTAAACGTTTATCCGATCCACGTACCCGCGCTGAGGGAGCGCCGAGAAGACATCGGGTTATTGGCGGAGATATTTTTACGGGAAGCGGGGCGGCGGTTGGGGAAGAGCTTTGGCAAGATACCGGGTGAGGTGACTGCAGCGTTGCAGGAGTACAGTTGGCCCGGCAACGTGCGCGAGTTGGAGAATGTCATCGGCCGAGCGGCCGTCACTTCCATGGGTAACGTGTTCCAACTGCCGGAAGGGTGGAAGGCGGACGTCAATTCGATTAACCGGCCCACCAGTCCAAGCTCGAAAGAGCAAGCACATTCGAAGCCGGCAGTCGCAAATTCGGAACGAGAGCCAACGCTCGGCGAGATGGAAAAAAACCATATTTTAGAGGTCTTGCATCAGACAAATTGGCGGATTGAGGGACCGAAGGGGGCGGCGCCCATTTTAGGATTGCATCCTAATACGTTACGCTCGCGCATGCGCAAACTTGGCATTCAGAAATCCGCCCGCGAAGGGAACAGTGAATCTAAACCGAATAGTAACAAAACTGTTTCGCCGCATTAAAATCATATCGCGGCGACGTAGTTAGCTCTCCTCCGTCTTGGTGTTCTATCTCTGCGCTTCCACACACTCTCTTTTAACCGCTCCTCCTCAGGTTTTCGGAAGTGAAAAATCAGCCAGTGCCGGATAGGCAATGAGGCCGGTTACGAGTAGCCTTTAATAAGCGAGCAGTGATCAGTGGATCGGATCGGTCCCTCACGGGTGTGGAGCGAATCCAGCCATCGTACCCAATCCCACATATTGGGCATAGTGCGATGACAGGTCCGATTGTTCCGATAGTACACGCAGTTGAGTCTCTGCATCCGGGTGAAACTCTTTTTTGTTTCCATTAAGAACGAAACGAAGGACAGAATAAAAATAGCCTAGAGTGCAAATCCCGAAAGAGTCTCCGAAGCTCCCTAAGTGGTGGAGTTTACCATGGATAAGATGCTTATCGCGGTCTTCGAACGTGAAGGTCAGGCCTCCGCGGCCGCCGGCGCAATGAGGGAACTGGCCAAAGAAGACGTATTGCTGATATACGCGTTCGCCCTGATTGTAAAAGGCGTCGGCAAAGTATCTATCGTGGATTTCAAGAGCGGAGATTGTAGGGATCCGGTGTTGGGAGTAGCCACTCGAAGCCTTATCAAATTACTCGCAGGGCCATATTGCTCCGCTGACGATGGCAATGCACAAGCTTTTACCGACGGGATGGTGGAAATGGCAAACGCTGGTGTCGACTCCATCTTTGTCGACCAAGTAGCACGCCATCTATTGCCCGGCAGAGCGGCTATTGTGTCTGAGATCGAAGAGGAAACGACGAATGCAATGGACAGTCTCTTCGAATCTCAAGGAGGAACTGTATTTCGTTGTGGACGGTGCGAAAACATGGACGTTCAGATCGCCAAAGAGTTGGGCGCTTTACATAGCGAAATCCAAGCCCTGGAAACGCAGGTATTACAAACGCCGGAGGGCACGAGAGCCCAACTGCAGCGGCAGCTCGATCTAGCGAGGGGCAGGTTCCAGGCGACGAAAGACCGAGCCAGACAGCACGCGGCATCGATCAAGCGCGAGGCTGAGGCCAAAATCGTTTCGTTGCAGGAGCGCAGTGCGAAAGCGGAGGGCGGAATCAAAGCAAGGCTCGAGAAGCTGGCCGATGAAATCCGAGTCGACTATGTGAATCGCGCGACGAAATTGAACCTTGCGTGGAAATTGGCCGGCGACGTATTCGCGGCGTGTTTTCTCTTCTTCGTGCTTAACTGATTCGCTGGCTCACGGCATATTTGCCTTTTGCTCATGCGGCACCGATCTTTAGCGCTATTTTTTATGTCGGATATCCTGTTTAGGCCTTCACGCTAAGCCGTTTGTACGCTCAAGACCATGGTTTCCGAGGAAGGGAAATACCAATGCAAAATCAGGGAACGCCTGATATTTACAATACACGGAAACTCATAGATTCGGATATAACTGGATACGAAGATGACTTGCATGCTCTTTGCGATATTCGACAGGGTAGACGAAACACAG
Source organism: Binatia bacterium (assembly GCA_036505755.1). Taxonomy (GTDB): domain Bacteria; phylum Desulfobacterota; class Binatia; order UBA9968; family UBA9968; genus DP-20. The sequence goes on from DASXSW010000316.1 coordinate 5,113, forward strand.
GAAAAAGCGCGACTGCTTCGACGATTGTGCGCTGCCGGGATGATCGAGATTTACTCCCTAGCCGTTATCACCAAAGACAACCATGGGTCGGTAACAGTGAAACAAGGAGGTGATTGCGGCTGCGTCGGCGCAGTGCTCGGAATAATTTTCGGCAGCTTGATGGGCTTGCCGGGAGGTCTAATCGGTTTCGCGGGCGGCGCGGTGGCCGGCGCTCTCGTTGGGTGGTGGGTCGATTTGAAGACCATCGGGGTGGCGGCCGAAATCGCCGATAGCGCGGCGAATTTCCTCTCACCCGGACAATCCGCGTTGGTGACTGAAATGATGATGAATCACAGCGTCTGGACACGCACCTTGTTTAGCAAGGGAGGAATACGCCGGCGTTTCCCTGCCGCCTGCAGCGGCGGCGCAGAGTGACTTATTCGCCGATACTTTAAGAACTTGATAGTCATTTCTGGGTGGTTGAGATACTAATCGGACACGTCAGCCCTGTTGTCTTTCCTTCATGATGCGAATGAGACCTTCGAAAGATGACTGGGTGATCACCCTCTTGCGGGTCTACTCTCTGGCATGGCTTCTGAAACACGACTGATGATGATTAGGCGGGGTTGAAGATCACGGTTTTGCGGTCCCTTCTCCGGCAGGCAAACCAGGCGCT
>DASXSW010000317.1:0-8735 GCA_036505755.1 Binatia bacterium
TTGGTGGCTGGGCAAGGACGGCGCCGAGCGGGCGTTGCTGATAGGCAGCAGTTTATTTGTGGTTGTCGTGGAGCTGATCAATTCCTCGATCGAAACGGTCGTCGATCGCATTGGTGCCGATTATCACGAGCTCTCCGGCCGCGCCAAGGATCTCAGCTCGGCGGCAGTTTTCTGTTCCATAATCATGGGCGTAATTATTTGGGTTCTAGTTCTCGTTCATCGGTGAGGCGAGCAGAAATCGCTTGGGTGACGTTATGAAAGTTTATGATGCCGTCATCAAATATCAGTATCGTTAACAATTATTGCTCGCAGTTCGATCGCGTGATCTCGAATCGTCCTACGAAGAACTGAGGAAGATGCTCAAGGGAAAAAACAGGATAATGGGACTTTTCTTGTGAGCCGCGAGCTCCGAGCGATCCAATGGAATTATCACATCTTCTCATAATCGGCGCGCCCCGTTCGGGGACCACGCTTCTGGCGACGATGATCAGCCGGCACACGGAAATTGCTATTTTGAACGAAGACAAGGGATGGGGGATGCGGCAGTTGTTGGGGAAAAGAATCGTCGGAAATAAGCGCTGCGTGCCCAATCAAATCGAGCTCAAGAAGCCAGGCCGATTGCATTTTCGTTTTCTCAAAAACATCGGCTTGGCCAAAGAGTACCAGAGCTCTGAGTTTTCCATTGAGGATTACTTGACTCTGCCCAATATCAAGGTGATCGGGCTTATCCGCGGCGGCAACGACGTTATTTCGTCGGTGATGGGTCGCAGCGAAAAAAATTTTCGCGTCGCCTCCTATCGATGGTGCCGATCGATCGAGGTCATACATGAACTGAAGACACGGGTTCCCGAACTCCTGTTAGTGGTGTCGTTCGAGAATCTAGTGTTGAGCCCAAAACCGAATATGGAGCGCATCGCGGCGTTTCTGAATGTCGAATACCAAGATCGCATGTTGGAAGGGCCTCAATTCAACCCGTGGTACCCGGAAGAAGGAATGAACCGTGAGAAGGTTAATCGCTCGCAGAGAGAGAATGTCGATTTCAAATTATCGGAGCGATTTGGCGCGACCTATCGCCAGTACCAAGAGCTCCTGGCGCTTGCCGAAACTCGGCCGCAGGAATATGCCAGCGTCGGTGATGTTTCCGACTGAGCCACCCTCCGCTCCAAGGGCGCGGGGGCTTGCTCAACTCCTTTGCGATTTGCCGCGTCGTTCGTGCATTCGCATGAAGAGATCGTAAAAGGACGCGATCGTTCTTTCCTCGTATTGCGGATGACCGTCTTTGTTGCGCCATAATATCGTTATGCTGAGCTGACGCTTGTGAATTTCCAACAGCTGGGCGCCGTTGAGCTCTAGATAAGATCCCAGCGTACGAAGTGTGTTGGGTAACCTGTAGAAATCAGGTAATCGGTTTGTCTGAGATCGATTGGCGCGTCCCTGGCGGTCGAGCTCATCGATATCCGGGCCGGTGAAAGTCAAGGACGTGTTCAGGCCTTCGCTGCGCCGGCGTTTCTGCCAATTTCGCAGTGTGGCCAGCAGCGAACTTTCCTTTTCGGGTTCTCCCTTGACAACAAATCGTTCGCCCTGGTGGCTGAGCTCGAAAACGATGATTCGCTGCGCTTCTAAGGATTGGCCGATGTTACGAAGCTGCTGGTCGTAAGATTTTCCATTCTGCATTGAAATCCTCGGGTCACGAGACGCGCGCCTGTTGATTTCTGGTCTGATCGCGCAGAGGTCGATGGCGTTCATAACATTCTGCGGCTTTAGCGACAAGAGCCAAGCGGCCAACTTTCTTGACAACAACTGGGCCGAAACGTAAGTTGGGCCATCGATATCACTTCATCGCCACGGAGGCATTCATGGCGCGTCCGGAAAGAGCCGGGATTGCACATAGCACGGTAACCTATCACGGGTTACGGGATTGGATCGACCGGGTTGAAAAATTGGGTGAGCTGCTCAAGGTCAACGGCGCCCACTGGGATCGGGAAATGGGCGCGATCACACAGATGCTCACCGAAGGCGGCAAAGGCAAAGCCCCGGCAATCCTGTTCGATGAAGTACCCGGCTATCCGAAGGGCTACCGGACGCTTTACGGCCAGTTTTCAACGATCAAACGTGTCGCTTTGACGCTGGGTTTACCGCTCGAATACGAGCGCAAGGCTGATATCGTCAAGGCTTACCACCACGTCATGACCGATATGAAACTGATCAAGCCGAAGATGGTCAAGAGCGGGCCGATCTTCGAAAACGTGTTGGAAGGCGACAAGGTCAACGTGCTCAAGTTACCGGTGCCGATCCACCATCAATTGGACACCCACCGCTACGTCGGCACCGCCGACATGTGCATCACCAAAGACCCTGACGCCGAATGGTATAATTTCGGCGCCTATCGCTGCGAAGTCTACGACGAGAAAACCATCGGCTGCCAGATCACCGAAGGCAAACACGGCCGGATTCACCGGGATAAATATTTTGAGCGCGGTCAGAGCTGCAAATTTGCCATCGTGTGCGGCCAGGATCCGTTGCTCTATTTGCTGTCGGCCAGCCCGCTGCCGAGCGGCGTGTCTGAGTACGATTTTGCCGGCGGTATCCGCGGCGAACCCGTTGAAGTCGTAAAAGGGCCGTTTACCGGCTTTCCGCTTCCCGCCGACGCCGAGATCGTCATCGAAGGCGAGGCCGTGCCGGGACAGACGAAACCGGAAGGCCCGTTCGGTGAATGGATGGGTTACTATTCTGACGACGTTGTGCCGCGGCCCTATTTGAATGTGAAGACCGTGCTGTATCGGAATAATCCGATTCTGACCTGCGCGCCGCAACATAAGCCCGTCGACGAAACCGGATTACTCAAAGGCATCGCCGGCGCCGCGGAAATCTGGAATGCTCTGGAAGCCTGCGGCCTGCCGGAAATCATCGGGGTTTGGAATCACGAAGGCGCTCCGGCAACCCGTTTCACGGCGATTCAGATCCGCCAACGCTATCCGGGCCACGCGCGCAACGTCCTCCATGTCGCGTCTAACTGTATGGCGGGCGCCTACAATGGTAAGTGGACGGTGGTGGTCGACGACGACGTTGATTGCTCCGACATGGACCAAGTGCTTTGGGCTATGGGCACGCGCTTTGATCCGGTAACCGATATTGATATCGTGCAAAAGGCCTGGTCGTCGGGACGCGATCCGATGTTTTTGCCGGGAAACTTCAACAACCGTATTCTGATCGATGCCTGTATTCCCTATAACAAGAAGCTGCGCGGCGAATTCGCCAAGGTTGTCGAAGTACCCAACGACGTGCGCACGCAGCTAAAAGCGAAATTTCCGCAGATTTTCGATAAATAGTTTTGCCAACTAGTGCCTGAGAATGCATTTGGGGAACCGGAAAAGAATCGACTCCCGCAAAGACGCCAAGGGCGCAAAGTTCGGAGAATTCGATTTTCAGCTTGCGCCTTTGCGCCTTGGCGAGAGAACCTTCCGAGGTCCGAATGGCATTGGTTGAAATAGGAGTTTGAGATGGTTTTCACAAGTTGGCGTGGTGTCGTTGGCGTCGTGAAACCGACGCACCGGCCGGGATCTTTAGAAGAATTTATCCGACTCCTACCTGAAGGGATCGGCGTCTTTCCGGTTTATCTAAACTTCCAGCGCGGTACCGAAGACGAGTTCCGGGCGGCGCTGAACGCTGTGCACGAAAAGGTCGCGGAGCTGGCGAAGGAAGGCGTTGATTTAATTCACCCCGAAGGCGCGCCGCCGTTCATGGTTCACGGCTTTAAAGGCGAAGAGAAGATCGTCAAGGAGTGGGAAGCCGAATACAAGATCCCGATCGTGACGGCCGCTCAGACCCAAGTCGAAGCGTTGCGCGCGCTGGGCATTAGGAAATTCGTCGGCGTCACTTATCTTCTCGGCAGCGTTAACGATATCACCACTCGCTACTTTCAAGAGGCCGGTTTTGAAGTTTTGGCGATGGAGGGAATGAAAGTAGATTTCGCCGACGTTGGCCGATTAGCCTCGACTGAAATTTACGCGCATACCCGTAGAGCTTTCCTGAACAATCCAGGTGCGGATGGCATTTACATGCTCGGCACCGGCTGGCGCTGCCTCGACATCATTCATCTGCTCGAAGAAGACTTTCAGGTGCCGGTGGTGCACGCGGTTCCGGCGCGAGTCTGGTCGATTGAGAAACGGCTGCATGTTCGGCAGCCGGTGAAAGGGTTTGGCAAACTCTTGGAAGAGATGCCGTAGAGCGTCTAGAGGAAACCCTCTCCCTTTGGGAGAGGGAAGGGTGAGGGCATACGTAAGCTTCACCCTCACCTCAATCCTCTCCCAGAGGGAGAGGAAGTAAGAGGATGCCAATAATTAAAATCCTTAAAACCTTCCTTCTTTCTCTAGCTTTCTCACAAATCGCTCGTCTACCAAATCTTCGGCTTTGAGCTTGCGAATCTTTTCGTTGGTGATGCCCAACAATCGAATGACATTGCGGATGCCGTCGACGCGCGGATAGATGCGACGCTCGTACAGACCGGGGAGGCTCTCATAACCTTCGACTGCCAGTTCGACTTTCGGCAATCTCAGCCCTTTGGCAAGGCTCTTCAGGACGGCCGCTTTGTTGTCAGGTTGGGCGATAAATCCCATCGAATCGACGATGCCGCGCAGCACGTTCTCGACGACTTCCGGTGACGAGTTGATGAAGCGGCGTGTGGTCATGACGCCCGTGCTTTGGAAGGGAATGGGAAGCTCCGCCAAGTCGGCAAGGTTGGTAAAGCCCCTGCTTTTGAGCGGCGCGGCAAACGTGTAGCCGAGATGGGTCGCAGCAATGGCGTCGTTGAGCAGGGCTTGGCTGCGCACCGCTTCATCGCCAAGGATGCGGAAGGTGATGCCGTCACGCTTGGCGTCCAGGCCCCAGTATTCGAGGGCCAGAGTCGTAAACATCCAACTGCCGCCGCTCGCGCTGGTGACGCCGATGACTTTGCCCTTGAGATCCGACGGGCTTTTGATCTTCGGCGACGCCATGATGTTGCCGATGAGTTTATTGATCATACCGGCGACGAATACCAGATCGGTTCCCTCGGCGGCGGAACCCAGGACGGCGCCGGTGACGGAGCCCTCATGGAGCTGTGTTTCACCGGACGCGAGAGCGGCCATGCCGATGGGGCCGCTGCGGACATGAACGAAGGTCAAGTCGAGCCCGTAACGTCGGAAGAAACCTTGGTCCTGCGCGACATACATGGCCGCTTCCCGTTCACTGAATGAGCCCGTGGTCATCACGACCTTGGTCAAAGGTTGAGCGGCGCTCGAGACCGAGGCGGCGCCGGAGAGCCCCAAGAAGACCAAAAAAAGAATTGCCGATTCAACTCTCATTCTTAACCTCCGCGTGGCCGACACTAAAAAAATTCAACCGCGGCGTCAAGCTGCAGGCGTCGTCGCGCATGATCGACACGCCTGCGCCGTTGAAAAAAAACTCCTTCGATGACAATGTTGTTCGCCGAAGACTTCGCCGAAGACAAGGCCCTTATGATTCTTGACCCGGAGAAATTCCGCAACTTCGAGCATGCCGGTTGGGAAGGAATTCCCGATGAATACCATCGAGCGTTTGGCAATTTGACTAGCCAAGCAATCGGTCCGCTGTTGGCTGCCGCGGGGCTCAAGAGCGGCATGACTTTTCTTGACGTTGCCAGCGGTCCGGGCTATGTCGCGGCTGCCGCAGCGAAACGAGGCGCGACGGTGCTCGGCGTCGATTTTTCCGCCGCTATGGTCGCGCACGCGCAGCAGCTTCATCCCAGCGTCGAGTTTCGCCAAGGCGACGCCGAACGGCTGCCGTTGGGGAGCGGCCTCTTCGACGCGGCGGCGATGAATTTCGGTATTCTTCATCTCGGCCAACCGGAAGCCGCGCTTGTGGAAGCGCACCGCGTGCTGCGCGCTGGTGGTCGGTTTGCATTTTCCGTTTGGGCCAAGCCGGAGGAAACCATTGGTTTCGGAATCGTGCTGCGCTCCGTTGAACTGCATGGCGAGCCGCGCATCGAGTTACCCGAAGGGCCGCCATTTTTTCGCTATAGCGATCCGGAAGAATGCACGCATGGTCTAATCGTGGCCGGTTTCGAAGCACCCACCGTAACGAAAGTTTCGCAAACATGGAGCTTGCCGGCGGGAGATGGACTATTTAATGCGATGAAAGGCAGCACCGTGCGCACGGCGGGATTGCTACGCGCGCAAAAGCCGACCGTGTTAGATAAAATCCGCGAAGCAATGCGCGAAAAACTAGAAAAATATACCAAGGGAGACGTCGTTGAGTTACCGATGCCCGCGCTGATCGCATCGGGAGTGAAACCTTGAGAGCATTGGCCGCAAAGAATGCAAAGATTGTAGGGGCGGACCCTGTGCCCGCCCGTGCATACGGCAACCACCCGGGGGGCCCACATAATCGCTGCAAACCGGTATTTCCTCACGGTCCGTGGTGCGTTGCGAGCGGGCTCGAGTCGGCGAGTTCCATCATCTGCCGCGCCAGTTTTTCGATAAGCTCGTGACGCTGGTGGTGCGATTGCGGATCGTCCCACAAATTGTTCAGCTCGTTCGGATCATTGGCCAAATCGTAAAGTTCGCCCCAGTCGACGCCTTCGTAGAGAGTTAAACGAAAATCCTTCGTAACCAGCGTGCGCGCGCGAAAGTTGTTTTTGAATCCCATGTAGCCGCACCGTTGATGTTCCTCGATGATCAAGGAGTCGTGACCGGTGCCGCCACCGTCGATCGCGGCCAGGAGGTTAGCGCCCTGCATGCCATTGTGACCTTGCAGACCGGCACGGGCCAAAATGGTGTTGGCAATGTCCAAGGTGCCGCAGAGTCCCGCATTCACTAGCCCCTTTGATTCGACTGCTCGATCGCTCCAAATGAATGGTACGCGCACCAGGCCGCGGTAATGCAGCGCCCCCTTGAGGAGCAGCTGATGATCGCCCATGAAGTCGCCGTGGTCGCTGGTAAAGACGACCACGGTATCTTCGTCGAGACGCAGCATTTTCAGCCAACCCAAGATAGTGCCGATCGCGTCGTCGACCATGGAAATCATTCCATAGGTAAGGGCGATGGCTTCCCGTGCCTCGCGTTCAGTCACGGCAAATGTCCGTTGGCCGTCTTTGTTGCTCATATTCCGCGCCCGCTCGTCGTAAAGCAATTGCAGATGCGGCGGGATCGGATGTTCGCCGGAATTAAACGAGGGTGGCAGCTCGATCGAGCGCGGATCGTACATCTCCCAGTATCGCCCCGGCGGCGTAAACGGATGGTGCGGATCCGGGAAAGAACATTGAATGAAAAAGGGCTTCGACCGGTCGGTTCTGGAATAATTCTCCAGGTACTTGATCGTGCGCTCGGCGACGTACGCCGTGGGATAGAGTTCTTCGGGAATTCTCGTTCGCCAGGCCTGCGGCGCCGTGTATTGATTGCCGGGAAGTTGGTTTTGGGGGCCGCGCAATGAATCAGGATCGGAGTGGCGTTGCTTGAGCCATCGTTCGTAATGTCCCACGGTTTTGTCGCCGTGACCGATGGCGAGCTCGACATGATCAAAACCATAATAAGGAAGCGTCGGCTCGAAGTCGGGTTCGCGTTCCCAAGTCGATGGCAGTTCTTGATCGTAACGGCCATGCTTGGTCAAGGTGTTGTCCGCTTCGCGCAAGGTCTCGGGTGGCAAGGCGCGGTTGGGATCGGGCTCGGGCATACCCACGACGGGAAGATTGCCACTAATGCTTTGCAGATGGCATTTTCCAATTAACGCGGTGTCATAACCGGCGGCACGCATGATCTCGACGAACGTCGTCGCCGTGAGCGACAGCGGAATGCCGTTTTGCCGCGCGCCATGGAGCGACGGCATGCGCCCGGTCATCAGCGTCGCCCGGTTGGGCATGCAGATCGGCGTGGCGACGTAGAAATTTTCGAAGCGCGTGCCGGAGGCGGCCAGGCGATCAATGTTGGGTGTCTTTACAATCGGATTGCCGTAGCAACCGAGGTGGTCGGCCCGATGCTGGTCGGTGATGATAAAAAGAAAGTTGGGTCTGTTCGCCATCAGAATTACTTTTACGTCGAGGCCTCGCCTTATCATACCCAAGTTCTAATGAAAACGATTCTGGCGTAACACGCGCAGTCACGCTAACCCTCTTTTTCGCCCAACGAGGTCAACAGATCCGCGCGGATAGGCGCGCGGAGAGAGGCGCATCGACCAGCGAATTCGCGCGTTCTCTTTTCGTTGCAATCTAAGTATCATAGCCTGATCTGCTTCTTGCCACTCGATCAGTCGCCTTGATGGCGATGAGGGAACACGGGTGGGTTGCGTCAAAAGATGAGAGCACCGTAACGATTTATATAGGGAAGTAGTCGTAAACACGCCTATGATCGATGCCGCAGTGCTCATTCCCGTTTATCGGTCGCAAGACGGCGAGCTACACATCGTCATGATTCTGCGCAATCCCGGTGGTGTGCACGGCGGGCAGATCGCTTTTCCGGGCGGCAAGAGAGACCCGAAAGACGAGACGATGCTCGATACCGCGTTGCGGGAAGTTCGCGAGGAACTTGGGCTGATCGTCGAGCGAAACGATGTGCTCGCCGAATTGCCAATGGAGCAAACTCGAACGACGGGCTATCGGGTGTTTCCATATCTGGCGCGCATCCACCTGCCGAATCGGTGGCGGATCGCGCAGCGCGAGATCGCAGAAATACTCGATATCAAACTCCGGGAACTTACTCGGCCGGATGCGCACGATAAGATGATCG
>DASXSW010000318.1:0-6003 GCA_036505755.1 Binatia bacterium
ACCCGGTGTGCTGAGGACCGACAGCGCTAGCGCCAGTATGATCGCCACCGAGGATATATATTTGGAGTTTTTGAATGCGTTCATGTGAATCTCCCTTCACCGCGTTAGACGCACCGCCGAGAGGTTTGTTAAATGGTTGGCGTGAGCGGAGAAAAAATCAAAAAATTCGGGACTTAAATAAAACTGAACCATCCTCGGCTTCAAGCTGAGGGGTTCTGAATTGGTCGACTGGACGTCGACTCTTGTTCCCGTCATTCCGGCCCTTCGACGGCCCATGATAGACTCCAGCCGGAATCCAGGCGGTTTTTGAACTTGAACTGAAAACGCACCCGGATGCCGCCGGGAGTTTATCCTGAGTCCCATCGAAGGACCGGCATGACGAACTTTCACTTCGCCTGAAGGCGAGGGATTTAGACGATCCTCAAGAGGGACATTAATAACTATTTTACGAACAGATTGGCGCCGTGAGTGAGCGCAGGGTTCAAGGGTATGGGTGCGGTGCCGGTGCCTTTGAGAACCGCGGCGTACGGCGACGGTCCGAACCGCCGCATCCATTCAGCGAGGGGGCTAGTGGCGTCGCGCGGAGCCAAGAAATCGAGAGCATGCAGGCCGGCTCGGTAGCGCGATCCGTCGACGGCTAGGCCGGCGTCTGCGATCTTTTCTCCTTTGGCACCGAGAAGCGTGCCGTACCATTTATCGATGTCGGAGAGCTCGCCCACTGCCACGACGACTTTGTCTATGCCGGTGATTCCGTTAGCGTGGTCGAATTGTTGCGGAATGCGCTCACTTCTCGGCGTAACGTCCTCGATGAGAAACGGCGCGATGCCACGATGGGCGCCGGTCGCAAGTGAAAGAAGCCACTTGAGCTCGTAACCGTCCGGCCGCTTGCGCGACCAAGGAACGGGATCGTTGATGGTTACGCCGGCTCTTTGCAGTTGCCTGGTGTCGCCGCGCAAATCATCGGTCTGCAAACAAAAGTCAACTAAACGTTCCGCTGTCTGGAGCGGCTTCCACCAGCGATGATCGCTTGCCTCTCGATAGAAAGCGATGATTTCGAGATAAGAGTCGTCCCGGAAAGAAATCAACGCGTTGTGACTGCCGACCGGGTGCTGGCCGCCGGGGATAACCTTGAAACCGAGCTGCTCAAAGTCCGTGGCGGCTTGATCGAGGTCGTTGACGACGATGACGAGGTGATCAATTCCATGAATCATCGATGCAACTACGAGCTATTTATTTGAACGCGGGCGCCACTTCCTCGAGAAACCGTTTGAGTTGGCCGATTTGATCCCAAGAAGTCATGCGTAGCGTGATGTGCTCGATGCCCGCGGCGAAATAGGCTTTCAATTCTTCGACACATTGCTCGGGAGTGCCCGCGGTGGTGAAACCTTCGACGAATTTCATGCTGAAGTTCGACGTGTAGTATTTGTCGAGAAATGCCTTGCTCTCAGCCAACGCCGTTTGGCGGTCTGCCTTGATGTTGATGTTATGGTAGAGCGCGCTGCCGATTTTCGCAGCATCTCGGCCTTCTTCTTCGGCCATCGCCACAATGCGCGTCCACTGCGATTTAAATTCTTCCGGCGTAACTTTGTTGGTCATCCAGCCATCGGCAAATTTCGCCACCCGCCGCAGTCCCTTTTCGACGGCAGGGCTGGGGGCGCTCGCGCCATCTTTCCAGGTCAAACCTGTTGGATTGCTGGCGATCCAGATCGGCAGCGGATTTTGCACCGGCCGCGGTTGAATCGTTACCCCCTCGAATTCATAGAAGCGGCCTTTATGCGATGCCTTTTCTTCGTGAAAAAGCTTGCGCAAGATCGTGATACCTTCTTCGAGCCGACCGACGCGCTCGGTGTCCTTAATGCCCATGACTTTGTGTTCCAGCGCCTGCGCCGGGCTTTGCTCATTCGGTCCGCCCAGGCACACCGCGAGCCACGAGCGGCCGCCGGAGATCACGTCAAGACTCGCCCACTGTTGCGCGAGCAGCGCCGGATGGCGCTGCGGAAAAGTTGCCATACAGCCAACGGCAAGTTTTACTTTCGTTGTGATTGCCGCCAAAGCGGAAAGCAGCGCGATCGATTCCAGCCGCGGCTTGGCGAGCAAGCTATCGCCCACCCACACGGCGTTGAAGGCGCCGGAGTCTTCGCCGCGTTTCGCCATGTCAAAGAGCTCAGCAACCGTAACCGCGCCGATGATGACGCCGCGGTTCGCTAACGTCAGTCCGAATGAAGCCATAGAATGCCTTCCCTAGAATCAGTTCTGTCAGGCCGGTTTATAACACAGCGAAATGTCCATTGCTAAAGAGTCGCGGGAATCTTTGTGTGTGCCCTTTGGATTCTTTACGATTCAATTCTTGCTTGGTTGGACTTGACTGGTGGAGCATGTTAATCCGACAGAAACCTGAGTCTCAAATCGAACGGAGCAAAAAATGAAAGCGAGTTTTCGCGATTACATTAACACTTTACGCAAGAATGATGAGTTACTTGAGATCCATAAATCGGTCGATCTGCGCGATGTGGCGGCTCTGGTGGCCCAATCGGAAAAGGCGCTGCTCTTTAGAAATCTAACGGGCTACCCGATGCCGCTTGTTTCTGGATTACTTCAATCGCGCAATCGCATCGCTCTCGGTATGAATGTCGCCTACGAAAATATCGCCGATAAGCTGGGCAAGGCGATGGACAAGCCGATCAAGCCTAAGCGAGTTGCCAATGCTCCGGTGAAGGAAGTGATTCGTACCGGCAAGAAAGTCGACTTATACGATTTGCCGGTACCGGTGTTCTCAGTCATGGACGGGGGGCCGATGATCACCGGCGGCGTCGTGATCGCAGAAGATCCCGAGTTCGGCATGAACGCGGGGATGTATCGGCTGATGCTCAAAGAAAGAAACATCACCGGCATTGACATCGTTACGCCGAATAACCTGCGCAAGTTTACCGAGCGGGCACTGGCGAAAAAAAAGCCGCTGCCGATTTCTATCTCTATTGGCACGCATCCTTACGAGTTGGTCGCATCGACGTTCAAGGCCAATCTCGGCGTCAACGAACTGACTTTTGCGGGCGGCCTGCGCAACGAGCCGTTGCGCCTCGCCGACGGTGAAACCGTGCCGGTGCCCTGTATCGCCGATGCCGAAATTGTTTTAGAAGGCGAGATTCTCCCCGAAGGGTGGGTTCACCCGGAGGGGCCGTTCTGCGAGTTTAACCGGCTCATGGGCGGCCTGCACATGAACCCACGCGTACGCATCAAGGCGATCATGCATCGCAAGGACGCAATGTATTACGCGCTGCAGATGCCGTGGGAGAATATCTGGATGAGCGCGCCGATTTATGAAGCGGCGGCCCGGCGCGCGCTCTTTGAAGCCGGCGTGCAGACAGTGGCGATTAACGTAACTCCCGGCGGCTGCTGCCACTGGCATATCATCGCGTCGATCAAGAAGCAGCCGGGCGATGGGAAGAATGCCATCATGGCACTCTTATCGATCGCCGATATCAAGCATGTGACGATCGTCGACGATGACATTGACATTTTCGACCCCATCGATGTCGAATGGGCCATAGCAACGCGCGTGCAAGCCGACCGCGATATCGTCATCGTCTCGAACGCGCGCTCCAAGCCGCTCGATCCGTCGCTGCCGCCGCCACTGCACGGAAAAATTCCGACCACCGCCAAGATGGGCATCGACGCCACGATTCCGGAAAATATCCCAGCACAACGCTACACGCGCATCGTTTACTATCATCAGGGACGGGTTAAGCTCAGCGATTACGTTGGCCCGGCCGCGGCAACAGCGAAGCCCAAACCCGAGACCACTGAAAGCGTCGAGGCGCTCATCGACAAGATCGAAACAGCACTGGGTAAATCACACTGGTTCTTCGCCGATCTCTTGGAAAAATTTCCTAAGGCGGAGTACAAAAGCGTCGCTGGTGCCGTGGCACGGTTGTACGAAGAGGGGAGGATCAGTCAGGATAAGGATGGAAAGTTTGAGCTAAAAGGGGAAGCCGCCTAACAGTCCTCAAACAAGCCGGACAGTTTGAATGATTCGCTTCGTCATGGCAAAATTCCATTTCTGTCGGAATACGATTGCTGCGAGTTTGGCTATTTCCGGCGAATTTTAGGGTTAGTTTCCGGGACAAAATGGTGCAGCCGAAGAGGCTTTCCGGCGCAACGAGCTTTTTTCGCCAGGCGACGTGGTAGCTGGAGAAACCGCCAGTAGAGCGATTCGAATCTTTGTGCCGGGCGTGTGGTTGTTTGAGCGTCGCTGTGATATTGACGGGAGCAAAGGGGAAATAATATGGATGAGATGACTAAGCGGCTCTTCGTAGGGATAAAAATTACCAAGGCGCTACAAGACGAACTGGACAGTCCGGCTCCGGGAACGAAACAGTACTTCGAAGGGAACGGCAACGATTATCTTCAGATCGTCAGCCTCAGGGATGAGAAGTTCATCGGTAGGTATCTCAAGGATGGATTTCCGGCTACCAATATCGGGGATGTCAGCCGTAATGTCTGCAGCATCGTTAAATTGATCACGCGCGGCCGCCGCATCGAAGAAAACGACGTGCACATCTATTCCTGTTAAGCCCGGAATCCGTCACGCACCGCATCAACCCGTCCGTTGCCACTCAGGTTCGAGATCTTACACCACGTATTCCTTCCTGGCTGATTTGAGGATCCGTCCCGTTCGGGCCTGAAACGCGCTCTGCGCTTCACGGCTGGAACTCATCTCGATGAACCCGAATCCGTTGGAACGACCGGTGAATTTGCCAGTAATCGCCTGAGCCGATCCACCGTGCCGGGCTGTGCGGTCAAGTTACTGTAAACCTGCGGCTTTGAGATATTGTAAATCGATGAAGCGCTCCACGGGTGGCAAAGGCGGCTTGAGTTCGCCTGCCTCGGCCATGACTCGAACGACTTCAGCGAATCCTTTGACGTCGATCTCGCCTTGTTTGGGGACGACGCCCCGGTCGGGCTCGAAATAGAGAGATAGAGTTTGCCGAGCGATTTCTTCGGATGAGCCGGTTGTGTCGACGACAATGCGGACGACTTCGTCTCGGTGCGCGGGATCACGCATGTAACGGTACGCCGATGCGAGCGCTCTGACATAGCGCACGAGGGCATCTTTGTTCTTTTCGCCCCATGAGCGTCGCACGGCGCTTACGACGAATTGAAAGTTGGCCATGGCGTCGGTGGAGACGCCCAGCCGTCGGTAACCCTGCTGCATCAAGAGGAAGTCTTCCGGCTGACCGAGCGGCACGGCGTCGCATTCGCCTTTTCTGAGACAATCGGCCCGCGCCGGCGTGCCGACCAGCTCTTTGACCTTGAAATCGCCTTCCCTGATACTGTTCATGGCCATGAGTTTCCGCGTCGAAATCGATATCGTATCGACGGCTAGAGAAAGGCCGACGGTTTTGCCTTTTAGGTCGGCGAAACTCTTGATCTCGGGTTTTACAATCAAGCTATAGATCGGCGTTGCCGTCTCGCCGAGAATGGCAACGTTGTCGGAGCCCTTGAGTACATCCTGAATTAAGTAAGGAGTCGCCGTGCGCGTTATATCGACCGCGCCCTTAGTCAGGGCAACGACCATGTTGGCGGCGCCGCCTTCGATGGGCTGCATTTCGAGATGGATGCCTTCGCGCGCGAAAAGATTTTTCCGGTGTGCAATCGAGAACTGCAGTGAGGATACGGTCTTGATCGTTGAAGGGATCTGGCCGTAACGGAGCTCAATCGTCTGAGCCCAAACGGTCTGGAACGGCGCGCTGAAAAGAACGGCGGTGGCGAAAAGAACAAGCTCCTTCATGAACGGAACTCCCGGCTAAAGAACTGGCTTCGCGTTGAGGCTTATAACGCAAGCGCGAAACTTTGTCCATGACGACTGTTGTCGCCCGATGCTGCAAGGAAGCCGTATGTCTGGTATATGTAAGCGATGCAAATTCTTCAGGTCACGCTTTGGATGTACGCAACGGCGCTTCGGCGATCGTTGGAGTGCTTGGGTAAGAACTGGGTGGTGAGCTT
>DASXSW010000319.1:0-4270 GCA_036505755.1 Binatia bacterium
TTCAGTTTATCGTTTTTACGTCGAGCCGTGAGAAGCCGATTCCCCTAGTAAATGATGGAACCCGACTCGATTTGTTTTTTCCGGGTTTCGTACTCTCTCCTGGATATTCTCTCGTTTTTGTAATCACCTTCCAGCTTGTCCATCTGTCGTTTGGCGTTAATCTCGTATCCCGCTCCTGTCGCTAAACTTCCTACCGCCGCTCCTCCCAAAAACGCGCACCCCGTTTGGCAGAGGCTGATCAAGAGGACCACCGCCAGGTAATGTCTTTTCATTGTAAAACCCTCCTTTTTTTTGACCGGTCGGTTCATAATTCATCTTTACACAAGAGCCGCCTCATACGATTGTGCAGATTCGGCAACCTGAAAGGCTTCGATATGAACTCATCACAGCCCGCTTCCAGACAAAGTTTTCGGTTTGTCGGCGTATCCATGGCGGTAACCGCGAAAATCAAAATGTCCCGATAAGCCGGATCGTTTTTCAGGATTCGTGTCAGTTCGAATCCATCCATCTCCGGCATTCGCATGTCCATGAGAATCAGGCGTGGCCTGATGTAACAGAGTTTATTCAGGACATCCCCCGCGTTGCTCGAACTGATTACGCTCCATCCGAGGTCGGTTAGTGCTTGCGTCATAAAATGGAGGAACTCCTCATGGTCATCGACCAGTAAAATCTCTGCCGCTTTCAGCTCCGCCTGCTTTTCCACGCAATCAAGTCCTGCCCGAGAAGTTTTCATGTTGTTCATCCCTTGCGCCCGGTTGCTTCAAGAAACCTTTGTCGCACCACGTCGCAAGCCATTCGGTAAACGGTCCCACGGTCCGAGGCGTAAGCGAACAGACCTAGCGGGATGAAATGCCTCTTTGTCGTTGATGATTTAAAATCTCTCATCGATCCCGTGACTCAACGATAACCTGCGACACAAGCAGGCCCAAGAGTGTGAAGTTTGTATTTTAATGAAGAAAAATACCTGAAAGAGAGGCTAGGAAAATACCTGAGAATGGGAGTGAAAAACCGAGGCGGCGATCAGGGTCGGATGAGTCCGATGCGAATGGCGTAGCGTACTAATCCGGCGGTTTCATGTACCGAAAGCTTCTCCATGAGGCTGGCCCGATGGGACTCCGCAGTCTTTACGCTGACCCCAAGAAGAGAGGCGACCTCTTTGGTCGTTTTTCCCTCAGCAACAAGTTGCAGCACTTGCCGCTGCCGCGATGTCAGTGCCACGCGCGAGAAGTTTGTTTTTCCGAGGTAGGCCTCCACGAGCGCTCCTGAGACGCCCGGACTCAGGTACGTGCCGCCCTTGAATACTTCCATGATAGCTACGATCAGGTCGGGCGCCGCTTGGGTTTTTAGCACGTATCCCTTGATGCCGGCCTGAAGTGCATCAATTACGTATTGATCCTCGGTGTGCATAGTAAGCAGGATCGATCGCGTTTTGCGCGAAACCTTTGTGATCTCCCGGGCTGCGTCGATGCCGTTCAAAAGAGGCATGACGAGATCAACAACGGCTACGTCGGGCTGAAGCTGCCGAGCCAATCGGATCGCCTCGCGGCCGTCCGACGCCTCACCGACGACGTCGATACCTTCGCGCTCGAGGAGAGCTTTCAAACCCTGCCGAAACATAAGGTGATCGTCTGTAACGAGGACTCGAATCCGCATATTATCTTTCGAGCGGAATACTGATATGGATCCGACTTCCGTGGCCGCGCTCCGATTCAATTTGAATGGTTCCACCAATTGCGTCGAGCCGTTGCCGGATCCCGGTCAGACCAAGCCCCCGGTGTTTGTCCTTCGCCCTCGCCGCACGGTTATCGAAACCAATGCCATTGTCCGTGATCCAACAATGGACGGTCCGGGCTTGTTGTCGAAGGCGAACACTCACGCGACTTGCGCGAGCGTGTTTGCTCACGTTTGTGAGCGCTTCCGCGACAACACGGTAAATGGCCGTTTCAACGGAAGTGGGAAAGCGGCCGTTCGGCGCTCCTTTCACGGTGATCTTCAGTTTAGAGCGCTTTGAAATGCCCCCAGCGAGAAATTCGAGCGCCGGTACTAACCCATAGTCGTCCAATACCGTTGGTCGAAGCTCGTGAGAGAGCTGGCGCAGGTGCTCGGCAATCTGCTCCAAAAGATCCCGCACTTTTTGCAAGCGCCCTCGATAGCGAGCCGGAAGATCGCGCCGGATCTCATCCAGCGCAAGATAAGTACAAGCGAGAAATTGCCCGGTCTCTTCGTGCAAAGAGATGGCGATTCGTTTGGCTTCTTCTTCCAGTTTTTCGTTTAAGTGCCGGAGTGCCCTATTGGCGTCCCTGACCGCGCGATGAGTCATCTCGAACGGCGCAAGGCTTTCGATAAAAAAACTCTCCGCCACTTTCAGCACTCGGGCGCTCTGTTCCGGTGTGCGCGCCGCTGGCAAAAGCTTCAGGATTGCTGCGTGATAGAGGAACGCCATTTCCAATACGCCGAGCTCGTCGTCAAGCGCCTTTCGACCAAGCTGATAGGCGCGGTGTAAAACGGCTTCGCTCGGATTCTCGACATGATTCTGCAGTGCCGACGTATAGTGTGGTCCCAACTCCTCCAATCGAGCTTTCACGATCAAACTCCTACACAGCGCGTTACTAACACCAGGGCATCGTCGCTTGCTTTCGAGTACCTGGACAGAATCTTGTCGGCAATTTCCTTTGGCGACTCGCGTAAGTCAATCTCTTCGTCAAAGCCACTCCGAATACCGTCTGTGGTTAACAGCAGCGTATCGCCGCGCATGATCGGAATGGTACCAGGCTCCAGGTTCGGCAATGAAGCGCCTAGTAAGCCGGCGCGGACTAACAAGGATTCCTTTTCTGGTTTGGCATCGGGCCGTGCCCGCACTAATAATCCTTCGACATTGCCCACGCCCATCCAAGTCAGGGTCGCATCATCTCCTTTGAGGGATGCGATGCTCATCACAACACCACGGCTTTTCCGCAGCGCTTCATGAGCCCGTCTGAAAAGCGTGACGAGGTCATCGCGGGGATTCGCCTCCAAAATATCGATTGCGATCTTGGCAGCGGCCGCCGCCTCATCGCCGTGACCGAGCCCGTCCACGACCGCCATCAGAGCATTGCGCTCGCTGGAAACCACCAGATAACGGTCGCCGCATTTATCCTGGCCCTTCAGCGTTAGCTGCGCAACATCCCATTCAATGAGCGAATCTAGCATCGGTTGGGTGCCATCACTTCCATTTTCTAACGGTTACTGTTGTTCCTGAACCGACTTGCGATTCGATTTTAAATTCATCGACCAATCGCCGAACTCCCGACAGGCCTAACCCGAAGCTGCGCGAAGTACTGAAACCTTCCTGCAAGGCCCGTTCAATGTCCACGATACCGGGTCCAGCGTCTCGAGCGGTAACGGCGATTCCGCTGCGGCCGCCCTCATCGCTGATGCTGAGGAGGATTTCACCTTTCTGAGCATAGAGTACGATGTTACGCGCCAATTCCGAGATAGCAGTGGCAATGAGCGTTAAGTCCGTAGATGTAAAACCCAGTTGGGTCGCCATCTCCCGGCCCTTTTGGCGGGCGGTCACGATATCACTGTCACAATCAATGTGCACCCTGATTTCGTGACGATTCACGTTCGTCTCTTTATTAGCGGGCGCCGCCCCTGGACTTGAGCCTCTTGTCTAAAAAAGCGAGGCCTTCTTCCAAATCCAACGCGGTCGAGACACCGGCGAGAGTCAAGCCCAACTGCACCATGGCAAAAGCGACCTCGGGCTGAATGCCGACGATGACCGTCTCGGCCCCACGGAGTCGGATCATGTGGGCGAGGTCGCCGATAGTGCGGACGGCAAACGAGTCCATTACGTCGAGCGCCGTGACGTCGACGATGACTCCACGCGAGCGAAATGTGCCTACCTGTGTGACCAGGGAGTCGCGCAATTGCAGAAGATCGGCATCGGTGAGGGCGGCCTGAATACTCGCAATCAAATAGTCGCGTTGCTTCAGGATGGGTACTTGCACAGCCCTATTGCCTACTCTTTTTGTGCCGGCTCATCGAGCAGCGCCACCTTATAGCCTAACAGCCGCTCAGCTTCTTCGATGCCGCCTTGTAAATCGCCCACGGTGTTCATCTTACTCAAGTCTACACCGATATTCACCAGAGTTTGGGCGAGCTCGGGGGAGAGGCCGGTAACAATAACCGTCGCGCCCAAGAGTCGGGACGCCTCGACTGTCAGCACGAGATGATTGGCAACGGTCTGATCCATGGCCGGCACGCCTGTGATATCCATCACGACGACCCT
>DASXSW010000320.1:0-5003 GCA_036505755.1 Binatia bacterium
CCGGTACGGCCCTCGTCACGCCTTGAGCATGGTGATCACGCGCCAAAAAGCGCGCCGCCAATTTCACCGCGAACGTATCCAAGTTCCTCGGCTGTCGAAAATGAAGCCGCCGCCTTTGGCGTTCGGAATTTAGCAGGTAGCACCAGTCTCGACACTTGACAGTTTTCTGCGCCTGGCGATAGTCTCTGGCTCGCGCTCGATCCTAACGAAGTAGGAGAACACATATGAAATGGACGCGGTTCCCGCTATTTTTTTTGCTGCTCGCAGGTCTTTCGGCCCCGGCGCTCGGCAAAGAGGTGGTGATCGTCACGTCGTTTCCCAAGGAACTCTTTGAGACTTACAAGAAAGCTTTCGAAGCCAAGAACCCCGGCATCAATGTCGTCATCAACAACAAGCAAACCAACGCCGGAGTCACTTACTTGCGCGAGACCAGAGCCAGGCCCGAGGCCGATATCTTTTGGGTGAGCGCTCCGGACGCGTTCCAGACTTTGAAAAACGACGGCCTGCTGGAGAAATACGCCCCGCCTAAAGAAATCATCTCGAAAATCCCGGCGAAGATCGGCACCTTTCCGGTCCATGACGCCGACGGCCATTACTTCGGCTTTGCTATCAGCGGCTACGGGCTGATGTGGAATAAAAATTATGTTCAAGCCCATAAGCTGCCGGCGCCGAAAGAGTGGACCGATCTCGCCAATCCGAGATACCACGGCCATCTCGTGATCAGCGCGCCCTCTCGAAGCGGCACGACGCATCTAACAGTTGAGGTGATTTTGCAGGCTTACGGGTGGGACAAGGGTTGGGCATTGCTGTTGAACTCAGGCGGCAACATGGGCGCGATTACGGAGCGAAGCTTTGGCGTCCCGGAGGCCGTCATCAGCGGCCAATACGGCATCGGCGTCGTGATCGACTTTTTTGGCCTATCGGCGATTGCCAGCGGCCAGCCGGTGGACTTCGTATATCCATCTCTTACCTCGGTGGTTCCGGCGAGCGTGGGTATCGTTAAAAGCGCGCCTAACATGGACAACGCGAAGGCGTTTGTGAACTATCTTCTAAGCGAACCCGGACAGATGGTCCTCTTTTCTCCTGAAATTGGCAGGCTTCCGGTCGTTCCCGACCTCTACGCCAAAGGACCGAAGGACTACCCAAATCCGTTCAAGCAGAAACTCGGCGGCGTCGACTTCAATGATAGGCTCTCATCCGGACGCCGCGACGTGGTTAACTCTCTGTACGATCACATCATCACCTTCCGCCATAGAGAGCTGAGGGATGCCTGGGGAGCGATCTACCGCGCGGAGGAGTCCGTCGCCAAGTCGAAAAGCGCCGGCGTCGCTCAGGCTCGAAGCCTGCTTGCGGATGCCAGGAAAGCCGCATCTCAAGTCCCGATCGACGACAAGAAGGCTAGCGACAAGGAAGTCGCCGGGGCGTTCCAGTCGAAGACCGGTCTGAAAGCTCAACTCGAGATCGAATGGGAAAACGCGGCTCGTGCCAACTATGCCAAGGCGACGGAGCTGGCGAACAAAGCGGCCGCGCTCTCGCGCTAAGGAGGACTTGAGCTCGCGATTGCGCCATGGCCAAGAGTGAGGCCACGCTGGTTTTCGCCTCTGGGATCCGTCTCGACTGGCGGCAGGCGGGCATCCTACTCACCCTGTTGGGTCTTCTTACGGTTTTCATCCTCGTGCCTATCGTTCGAGTGCTGTGGGTCTCTCTCTCGGACGGCGAGGGCGGACTCACTTTGGTTCACTTCGCGAATTTCTTTCGCCGCCCGCTTTTTCGTGAATCGCTCTGGAATAGTCTTGTCGCCGGCCTCCTCGTGGTCTTTTTCGGAAGCCTGATCGCCGTCCCGCTTGCCTATTTGAGCGTCCGCTACGATTTCAAAGGAAAGATCCTTGTCAACACGCTGTCCACTTTGCCGTTGGTGATCCCTCCCTTCGTCGGAGCCGTCGCTTTGCAGCTCATTCTCGGGCGTAGCGGCACGGTCAACCTGCTGCTGATGCGCTGGTTCGATACGAGTATTCCTTTCATGGAAGGTCTCACCGGCGTCGTTCTCGTTCAGACCCTTCACTTCTTTCCGTTTATCATGCTCAACACCGCGGTTTCGCTCTCTAACATCGATCCGTCTCTGGAGGAGATGGCGCAGAACATGGGCTGCCACGGCCTGCGCCTGTTTCGCCGTGTCACTTTGCCTCTGATGCTGCCGGGCTTCATCGCCGGCTGCCTGCTCACGTTCATTCGCGCCGTTGACGATCTCGGCACCCCGCTCATGCTCAATTACAAGACTCTCCTCGCGCCGCAGGCCTATCTACGTATCACGACGATCGGCATCGACGATGTCGACGGCTATGTGATCTGCGTCATTCTCGTGGCTATTTCCCTCGGATCGCTTCTGGTTGCGCGAAAATACCTGAGCCTCTCCGAGTACGCCACGCTTCACCAGAGCGCCGCGGTCGCGCGGCCCGTTGCGGGTATGAAGCGACTGGGGATCTTGTTGTTTTGCGGGCTGGTCTTGAGCTTGAGCCTGCTGCCCCACATCGGCATCATCATTCTGTCTTTCGCCAAAGTGTGGAGCTTCTCGCTATTGCCGACGACGTACACGCTGGATAATTTCACGGAAATTCTGTTCCGTGCGCCGCATTTCGTGAAGAATACCTTGCTCTACACCGGCCTGGCCGCCGCCCTCGACGTCTTTCTCGGCGCGATCATCGCTTTCCTCTTGATAAGGAGCCGCGTCTGGGGCAGGAATCTGCTCGACGCTGTTGCCACTCTGCCGATCGCGATTCCCGGAGTCGTGCTCGCCGTCGGCTATCTCCGCGTTTTTCACGGCTGGGATTTCCCAGGCCTGGGCGCTCCGCTGACATCCACCTGGATCATTCTCGTTGTCGCCTACACGGTTCGCCGGTTGCCCTATACCGTGCGCGCCAGCTACGCGGCGTTGCAGCAGGTCCACGTCAGCCTGGAGGAATCCGCGCAAAACCTCGGCGCCAACCGTTTGCGCACGTTCATCAGGGTTACGCTGCCGCTGATTTCCGGTGGGCTCGTGGCCGGAGGCCTGATCGCGTTTATAACGAGTTGTGTCGAATTGTCGTCGACCATCATGCTTGTGCCGAGAATCGAGAGCGGCCCCATTTCCTACGGCATCTATATTTATATGCAAAGTCCCTTGGGACGGGCCGCGGGTGCGGCGCTGGGTGTCGTTGCCATCGTTCTGGTCTCCCTAGGAACTTATTTGACCTATCGCATTTTCGGCGGACACACGGGCAGCGCGTTTCGGTTGTAGATCATGTCGGCAGGCCAGGTCAGGCTCGAAAATATCGGCAAGCGTTACGGCGACATCTGGGCCGTGCGCCACGTCGATCTGGAGATCGCCAAAGGCGAGTTCTACACCCTCCTCGGACCGAGCGGCTGCGGGAAAACCACTTTGCTCAGAACCATTGCCGGCTTTGTCTCGCCGGACGAAGGCGCCGTTTTCCTGGACGGCCATTCGGTAAACCACCTGCCGCCGTGGAAGCGCAACCTGGGAATGGTTTTTCAGAACTACGCGCTCTGGCCGCACATGACGGTTTTTGAGAACGTCGCGTTCGGACTGAAAGAACGAAAAATCCCGCGCCGCGAAATCGAACCGCGCGTTATGGAAGCGCTGGAGCAAGTCGGGCTCAAAGGAACCGAGCAACGCCGCCCTTCACAGCTTTCGGGCGGTCAGCAGCAGCGCGTCGCGCTTGCGCGCACGCTTGTGATCCAGCCGCGCGTTCTGCTCCTCGACGAGCCGCTCAGCAATCTCGACGCGAAGCTGCGTCAGGAAATGCGGATTGAGCTCTTGAAGCTGCAAAGAGACATCGGCTTGACCACCCTCTATGTAACCCACGACCAAGAGGAAGCTCTGACGCTCTCGACCCGGATCGCCGTGATGAACCTCGGCAAAGTCATCCAGGAGGGAAAGCCAAGGGAGATTTACGAGTCGCCGCGCGAGCGCTTCGTAGCAACCTTCGTGGGCAAGTCGAATTTTTTTTCCGGGACGATCGTCCGGTCGTCGGGCGGTCTCTTGGAGATTCAAACCGAAGAAGGTTTTAACATCAAAGCCTCGGCACCGCCTGACTACAGGGGCGCGGCGGATGGACACAAGGTCGTGCTTTACGTCCGGCCCGAGGCGATCGATCTCGTCGAGCCGGCGGATCAGCCGCCAAAGGTGAATCGGATCACAGGCCGCGTCGCCGCTTCCGCCTATCAGGGCTCGCTCGTTGAATATGAAATCGAATCCGCCGGACGCCTCATCCGAGTGAATGACACTAATCCAAGGAGCAAACCGCTGTTTCAACGCGGGGACGAAACGACTGTGACCTTTGCACCCGAGGACGTACGAATCGTCTCGGAATAGAAGATGCGCGAAGCCAAAGCCGGAGAGTTCGAGAGGCGGTGTAAGGCCTGAGTATTGATGGACGTTGCGGAATTATTACAACTGGTGCAGCACGGCGTCATCGATACGCGGCACATCACGACGCGCTATTTCCCGTTGACTGCCGTCAACGAAGCGCTCGATTACATAAAAACACGGGGCGATAACGATCCGCTCTGGCCCATGTACGCGGCAGAGTAACATCTCGGCTAAAAGTTGTCAGGCGAGGGATTGCGTTACGCTTTTCCAAAGACCATGGCGCCACTCGAACCGCAACACCCGAAACTGGTGACTTTACACGATCGCGTCCTCGCATCGCCGCGTATCTATCATTACGACGGCGGCTGGCGTTCAACGAGCAAGGAGTTTTCCGCCACTATCCAGAGTTGGAAGAGGAATAAGGGGGAAAGGGATGAAGAGCATAAAAACCGGAGCGCGACGTTCGCGAAACGAGCTGAATGTGTCATTGCAAGATCTGATAATCATCTAGCAGGCTTCTCCGAGAGGCACTAGGGTTGGTGATGAGCCAACCCCATAACTCAACGGAGGAGACGAAGATGAAACTGTACGGAGCGATCGATCTGCACTCGACGAATAACGTGACGGTGGTGATCGA
>DASXSW010000321.1:0-4838 GCA_036505755.1 Binatia bacterium
CGCGTGCTGAAGTCGCGCCGCGGTATCGAGAGTATTTGAGGGTTTGGAAAGATACCGGCCACCCGGGCAGAGCGAACATCGGCTACTGGGTGTTGGTGTATGTCGATGAAACCGACGAGAAGGCCGTTGCCAAAGCGCGGCAATATTTTACTTATTGTTTCACGAAGGTTTTCGGCACCAGGGCTGAAGGAGGCATTGGTTATCAAAGACTGGCGGAGAATTTCACCAATCGAGGCGATCCCGGCGGCGCCGAGATCGCCAGGCACGCCGTCGACCTTGATTATCTTTTAGCACGCAACCTGGCTTTCGTCGGTTCGCCGAAAACTGTCATCGACCGAATCAAGTCGGCCGCAACCGAAGGCGTGTTCAATACCGTCCTCGGCGAGTTCAACATCGGCGATATCGCCGAAGAAGATCTGATGCGCTCGATCCGGCTCTTTGGCACCGAAGTTTTGCCTGCCCTGCGCAATTTCGAACCGTACTAGTTGAATGTAGCGGACAAACAGCGTGTACGGTTCACGGTTCGGCTCAGCGCGAACGGTTGCTCGCTGATCCGATTACTCTGACGCATACTGTTCCGTACAGCCGCTGGTGAATTCTCTCAGCGCACAAACAGACTTTTCAACAAAAACAGAACCGTACCAGCAAACTTCAATCGCGATAGATTTCTGATTCCGGCGAAATTTCCATCAGCTCGATACTATTGCCGTCCGGATCGGAGATAAACGCGATCCGCTGCTTCGCACGGCCGATAAATTTGCGCTGCGGCTTCACGTTCATCTTTGCCAGATGTTCCAGCGCTCGGTCGAGGTTGTCGACCAGCAGACAGAAGTGAATGTAACCTATGGGATCCGGCGGAGACGCCATCATATTCTTGCCACCCGTGAAGAATTCAATCAGCTGTCCTCTGGCAAACTCCAAAAACATCAATTCCGGCCGGTCGCCGTTCGCTTCGGCATGATAGATCTTCTTCGCGCCGAAGGCGTCCGCGTACCAGCGCACGCTCCGCTCTGTGTCGGAAACTCTGAATGCGACATGTCCAAAACGAAGTCCAGCAATTGACATAAGTCTTCTCCCTTTCGTTGCGGCGCATCAGCCGCGCGTTCACCAATTACTGCCTCTCCTTACCTTTCGGCAAAAGAAATGTCCAGGTGAGATCGCGCTCCGCCTATTCGTGACTAACGGCGAACATAGATCGCGATTTACTTCCTTTGACTCATGGACCTTTATGGATTATGAGGGGGAGCAGTGTGTCAGCCGACTTGCTCGGAATCGCGCTTCGGACGCGAGAATTCATAAACCTGATCGCCCGATGAGAAAATGTTCGATACGATGAGGAGGGCAAACAAAGTGAACCAGTCCACAATCTTGCGCCGATCGATGATCGGAACGGTGATATTTTTTGTATTGGCGTCGGTGTCCCCGGCGTTTAGCCAAAGCAAAATTCTCGGCGAAGCGAAGGAGAAACAACCGAGTTACGGCGAGTTGGAAAATTTCACCATCCTTTCTTACACCGATCTCGACGGCTGGGATCAAGCCGCTGAATTTCGTGTCAGCAAAGACGGCAAACACGCTTACATATCGAACTATCAAGGCTTCAGCATCGTCGATGTCAGCGATCCCGCCCGACCTAAAGTGATCTCCCAGGTCAAGAACGATCCCAGCGTGCAGAGCCAGTACATCGACGTCTTGGGAAACATTCTAGTGATAAACCAGGACGGGGTTCGCGATGAGAAGATCAAAACCTGGGTGGGCGGTATTCGCCTTTACGATATCAGCGATCCGGCAAAGCCGCGCGAGGTGGGTTTCTTCAAAACCGACGTTGCCCCCCGACGCGGTGTCCATGGATTCTGGCTCCATGAAGATCCAAAACAAGGAAAATTCGCATTCATCGCAACAACCATGGAAGGTTATTACGACAACATTCTCATGACCATCGACATTAACGACCCCGCCAAACCAAAAGAGGTTGCCCGCTGGTGGTTTCCCGGACAGTGGACTGCCGGAGGAGAAAAGCCCGGGGAGAACTGGGTCGAACCCGACCGAGGACTGCGTGAGGGACTGCCGAAGATCTGGGTCGCTCTGCATGATGTCACCGTCTACAAAGACCGTGCCTACCTCGCCTACCGCGATCAGGGCGTGATCATTCTGGATATCAGCGATGTGCGCAAGCCGACCATGATCAGCCAGATCAAATGGTCGCCGCCTGAGGAAGGCAACACGCACAGTATCGGCATCGTTATTCCGCCCCACGGCGGTAGACCCGATATCATCGTCGCGGGCGACGAATTGGTCCGTCCCGAACATTGTCCTTTCGGTTACATGCACGTCATCGACGTGCGCAACGAGAAAAATCCGGTTCAGATTTCGACTTTCAGGCTCCCCTTGAACAGGTTTTGCCCTCCCGACCGGCCTGGCCGTCGTTTTGGTATTCACGATGTCGAACGAATGATAAAGGGAAATATCGTTTTCAGTGCCTGGGAGAATTCCGGCTTCTGGGCAGTTGACATTTCCGATCCGCATTCGCCCAAGGCGGTCGGCCATTTCGTCCCGCCGGTGTTTCGCCGGGTGAATTCGGATGCCGGCCATGCCGACGACGTGTTCGTTCACGACAACGGATTGGTCTTCGCAAGCTCATCGGATCCCGGCGGCGGCTTTTGGATCATGCGTCATACGCCGGGCGTGAAAGGCACGGTCTCCTGGACCGCGGATAATAAAAATGTGACCGTGAAGTATGACAAACGGCAGGAGAATTAAACTAAAGCTCAATTTTGTTCTCCTCGCGTGGATCGGTGTCTTCTTACCTGCGGTCGCGCTTGCCGGCCATGGCGTGGAAGACACCGTCGACAATCTCCCTGCGGAACGGGCCAAGCAGTTGCTAGACGCCGGCGAAAAATTGACTTTCATCGATTTGCGGCCGGCAAAAGACTTTCAACAGAACCGCCTGCCCGGCGCACGTTCCATTCCGCTCGGCGAGCTGGCGAGTCGCTACAATGAGATTCCCAAGAACGGTCGAGTGGTTCTGTACTGCGACTGCAAGACTTACGATGTGGCCGATCGCGCGGTGTTTCTCGAGTACCGCGGCTATCGCAATATTTTCATGATGCCGGAAGGCTACGCGGGCTGGGTAAGCCGCGGCTACCCGCTCGAAACCACCCGTCGCTGATGGTCAAGTCGTGCAGCGCAATCTTCACTGTGTTAATTCTGCTTACGCCGTCCACCCTCTCGGCCCATGCCTATTTGATCAAATCGGTTCCCGCTCAGCGCGCCGTGCTCTACCGCGCACACCGGTGCCGGACGAGCACGCTCACTGGTACGGACGCGATTCATCTCGCGCTCTTATCTGTTAAAGTCAATCAGTTGCAGTCGCCTTGACGTTAATCCACCAGTGCAGCTATAAGCGAGCACTGGATAAAGAATTCACGGCTGATCGTAAGCAAAGCGGAGAGTGCTATCGGGAGGTCTTATATGCCTTCGACCGAACGTAAAATGAATCGCCGGGAGTTTTTGAAAACAGGCGCTGCCTTGAGCCTCGTCGGATTAACCACGGCAACACATCCGCGCCCGGCCTTTGCAGCTTCAAAAGATCGTGTCGTGGTGTTTCAAGGCGTCGGCTTGGATTCGCTGCATCCGTACGCTTACAGCGGCGGCGGCATCAGTGGCATCTGGCAGCATGTGATCGAGCCGTTGATTGAAATGGATTTCTCTAAAAATGAATATGTTGGCGTGTTGGCCGAGGCGTGGGAGTTTCAGGGAAGGAAATGGCTGTTTCGCCTTAGAAAGAATGTTCGCTTTCACGATGGATCGCCGTTTACTTCGAAAGACGTGCTTTTCTCTCTCGACCGAATGGTCAACGACCGCAAGAGCCTGCAAGCATCCAACTTCGTCGAGGTCACGGGCGTCGAAGCACCGGACGATCACACGGTTGTTATATCGACCAAACAGCCCAACGCGGTGTTGCTCGAACGGTTGAACAACCGTTTCATCGTCAGTCAACCGGCGGTCGAAAAGAACGGCAATCAACTCGATAACTACAAAATCGGCACCGGCCCGTACAAGCTCGCAAGCTGGCAGCGAGACGGCCATTTGGTGCTGGCGCGCAACGACGATTATTGGCGGGCGAAGCCGGAAATCAAAGAAGTATTGTTCAAAACGGTTAAAGAGGAATCAGCGCGCGTCGCCGGATTACTTGCGGGTCAAGCGGACGTGATCAGCAATCTCCCCATCGAAGAGATTTCGCGCGTTGGCAAGCATCCGCGCACGCGGGTTGAAAAAGTTCCGGGCTATCGCATGTATTTTTTGGCCATGAATGTCACGCACAAGCCGTTTGACAACAAGCTGGTACGCCAGGCTTTCAATTATTCGATCGACCCGAACGTCATTTTGAAACACATCTATGAAGGCAACGGTTACGTGCTTAACGGCCCATTGAGCTCGAACATGATCGGCCACGATCCGGCCATCAAACGCTATCCATTCGATCCAAAAAAGGCGCGCGAGCTCCTCGCCAAAGCCGGTTATCCCACCGGTTTGGAGGTGAGGCTTTATCTCGCCCCCGACCGCCATCTCAAAGGCAAAGAAGTGTGCCAGGTCATCGGGCACCAGCTCGGCGAGAGCGGCATTAAGGTTGAGCTTGTAGCGCAAGAATACCCGATCTATTGGGGCAGAGACGGAGTCAACGGCGGCAAGCTGCCGTTCTACTACGCCGGCCGATCGGCTTACGATGCCGACACATTCTATGACCAATACTTCCACACGGGCGTCACCAAGCGCACCGGCTACAGCAATCCTGATCTCGACAAGCTCATAGAAGAAGAGCAACGCACCGGCGATCACAA
>DASXSW010000322.1:0-9776 GCA_036505755.1 Binatia bacterium
CTCGTGGCGTCATAATAGATCCACAGATCCGGCCGTCCGTTGCCGCTGGTATCTTTTTCAACTCTCGCAAGCCGGCCATTTTGATAGTTCGCGCGATAGGTCATTTGTCCTTGGCCGAATTCATCGCGCTCCTCACGCACGATCGTGTCGTTATCGTAGTAGAAGATTGTATCCGGCCGGCCAGCTCCTTTCGAATCAACGTCGCGGCGTATCAGCCGGCCATCTTTGAAATAGCTCCACGTGTCGACTCGGCCGTCGCCCTTCGTCGATTCTTCCTGGCGCATGATTTCACCCGGCTTCAGCGGGTTGTAATAGATCCAGAGGTCCGGTACGCCGTCGCCGTTTATGTCCTTCACTTCGACGTTCTTGAAGGGATTGGGAGGGGACGGCGGTGGTGCTGACTTACCCAGAGATGACAGAGTCACGTTTTCCGGCGGTTTGGTCGGTTGAGGTATGCCACCAGGCAATGATCGTTCAGTCGGCTTAGCGCTGACGGCTGGTTGGACCTGGGGTTGCGTCGTGGTAGACGTGGCGGTCGCGCTAGCAATTTGATTTTCTAGACCTCGCTGCTTCGCCAATTCTTGTTCGATGGCGGCTTCGAGTTGCTGATCTTTCTGCTGTTCCGAATGAATCTGTCGATTGATCCCACCGTAATGTGCATCGGCGCTAATCAACCCGGCGATTAATCCAATGACTAAGCCGCCACCAGCGCCGTAAGGTCCGCCGATCGATCCACCCATAACAACGCCTTCCATCGCTGTGTTCCAGGCGTGTTGCCAACGTTGGGAACCGCTAATCTGAGGCGCTTGCGGCGCCGTTGGAGCACTCGCGTTGGGATTGGGATACTGCTGAGCGGAGCCCGGCGGATATTGTACCGGCACTGCGCTGCACGCGTAAATCCCAAGCAGTAGCCCGAAGAAGAAACCGCATTGCCCATTCATGGCCTTTACCTAAGGGTTGAGATGTTACTTTATTTCCGCGCCAGACTCCACCGCCGTTAGCGTACTTGCCGTCCTTCTGTCGTTGGTGATCGATGGTACATAACTTGTCACGCTTTGGAGTTCCTCTTCAACCCGAGCGAAGGGTGTGGAGGACCGCGGTGGATCGGCATTGGGCAGTTGTTCCTGACTGACCACCTGGCCTCCTTTAAAAATATACCGGGCAGTGATTTTTCCCTGATAATTTTGATCTTCGAGCTGTTCGACTTGCTCGCCGTTGTGAAAACTCACCCAAACATCAACCCGGCGGTCACCATTTGTATCGGCCTCCTGTGCGACGATCTGGCCATTTTCGTAGAGGATTCTCAAGTCGAAAATTCCATCACCATTGGTATCGCGCTCTTCGCGCACGAGTTGATTATCCTGAAAATAAAAGACGGTGTCCCACTTGCCGGTTTCTTTGACGTCGCGCAGACGTTTCGTGAGCCGGCCTTGGGAAAAGATCTCAATCATATCCAAGCGGCCGTGCCCGGCAGTGTCTTCATCGCGGCGTATGACTTCGTCGCCTTGAAAATAGACGACTCGGCCGACTTTGCCGTTGCCGTGCAAATCTTCCTCCTGTCTGACCAACCGGCCGGCTTGATAATAGCCCCAGAGATCAATCTTGCCGACGTGCTTTCGGTCCAACTCTTTTCTTACCAGCTCGCCATTTTCGAAATAGGAAAAACTATCGATCTTGCCATCGCCTTTGGTATCTTCTTCCACACGGCTGATCTTACCGTCTTTGTAATAAACCTTTCGAGTCGCTGTACCCGACGCTTTGGCGTTCTCCTCGCTACGCAAGGGTTGGCCATTTTCATAGTAAACCCAAAGGGTCGGTTTTCCGGAGTGCTCGGTATCTTGGCCTTTGCGTTCGATTTCACCTCTGGCGTTTAGATAGAGCCAGGTATCGATCTGGCCGTCATTCTTGCTCGCGATCTCCTGCCGGATCGGTTTTCCCGATTCATAATAGACCATGACATCGGCTTTGCCGTCGAAATTGATATCCTGCTCGACCCGTTCGATCTGACCTTGCCGATTGTAATAGATCCAACGGTCCATCTTGCCGTCATTGTTGGTATCTTGTTCCTGACGGGTTACATTGCCACGCTCGTCATAATAGAAACTTGCGACCGGCTGTTGCGCGTGTGCCGATGGAACCAATTTCACGTCGGAAAGCAAAGCTAACAACAGGCTCAAGCCGATGCTGAGGTACCGTGTCATCGTTTCAAGACCCGCCGAATGTGCGCTGCGCCAGGTTACGGCTCTTTGTTATCCGCTGGTTTACTCTGTGGAGCAGAATCATCGAGAGGAGTCTTCTCGCTGTCGGCAACGGACTTTTTAAATCCCCGGATGGCTTCGCCAAGCGACTTGCCGAGTTCGGGAAGTTTGCTCGGACCGAAGACGATCAAGGCAACGAGAAAAATAACCAGAAGCTCCGGGGCGCCAAGACTGCCAAACATAAAATACCTCCCGCTGAGCACGAATCACGCTACGCCGCGGACTCGGCGAAGTCAATGTGGGAAAATTCCTCAGCTGGCTTAATCCGAGGCGCCGCGCAATTAGAGGAAAACCCACTCCGAGAAACGAATGACGGCGAGCCAATTCAATTTGATTGCCTCGCGGGTTGCAAATCGGCGGTTGTCAGGTAAACGTGAACGTTTGAGATTCATTGCGAGCTATTCAGTGACAAGCAATATCGCGAAATTGAATCAACAAGGCACCGACACGGCGACTGCGGCGTTCCGGGCGGCAGACCGGTGGCTGCCTTTGCTGTTGTGGACCGCCGCGGTTGGCCTCTTGATGTATCAATTGGGGGGTGCGGCTCTGTTCGACCCGGACGAAGGTAGAAACTCCGAAAAGGCCCGTGAAATTCTCGTGCTAAACGATTGGGTCACGCCGCACGAAAACTTTCATCCAGTTCTCGATAAGCCGATTCCCTTTTATTGGCTGATTGCTCTTTCGTACAAACTTTTCGGCGTGTCCGAATGGTCGGCGCGCTTGCCGTCCGCGTTGGCCGCCTTGGCTTGTCTCATTCTTGTCTATCGTTTCGTTGACGCGCGCTGGGGGCGATGGGAGGCTCTCTGGAGCGCGTTGATTCTACTCACTTGCGCGGAGTTTTTCAGCCTCGCCCGGATAGTGATATTTGACATGCTTCTTACTTTTTTTGTGACACTGGCTTTATGCGCTTTCTATGAGGCGGTGCACACGGACGAGGCTGGGAGACGACGGTTGTGGTGCCTGGCGATGTACTTCGCTCTCGGCGCCGGCACGCTCATAAAAGGTCTTATCGGAGTCGTTATACCGGGAATGGTTATCTTTTCTTATTTGCTACTGACCAAGCAGTGGTCGAACCTGCGGAGAATTTATCTTGTTCCCGGCGCGATCGTATTTCTCGCGATTGTCTTACCCTGGTATCTCCAGGCCAACGCGCAAAATGCCGGTTATCTCCGTTATTACTTTTGGGATGAACACTTTGGCCGATTTACGAACCCAAGTTTCCAACGCACGGAACCCTGGTACTATTTTATTTTGGTCGGCATGGTCGGGTTTTTCCCGTGGACTTTGGTGCTTCCTTTTGTGGCGAAGCAATATTGGAAGAAGAGTCTGGACGACAAAACGCTTTTTTTGATCCTCTGGGTTGCGTTGCCGTTTCTTTTCTTTTCTGTTTCGAAATCCAAATTGCCCCATTATATTTTGCCGATCTTCCCCGCACTATCGATGTTAACAGCGTCGGCGCTGGTGAGCCTGCACCAGAAGTTCCCAGATAAAACGCGCTCAGCGCTGTCGCTGATGTGGTTTGCTCAAATCCTGATCGCGCTCCACTTGGTTGTCGGATCGATGCGC
Organism: Binatia bacterium; assembly: GCA_036505755.1. Lineage (GTDB taxonomy): Bacteria > Desulfobacterota > Binatia > UBA9968 > UBA9968 > DP-20. Next base: position 3,825 of record DASXSW010000322.1, read on the forward strand.
CCAGCAATTTTGCCAGACCCAATTCGGAGCGGCGTGAGCGCTATGTCTCAATCTCTTTGGATGTATGGAGCGTTCATGGTGCTTGGGCTGGCTTATGTAGCCATGAGCAAGACTTCGCGTCGATTAGTAACCCAACGGCAACTTTACATTGTTCATGGTCTCGCCCTGTTCTTGTTTCTAGGATTTGCCGTGGAGGTCGTAGTCTTGGTATCGAGCGATCGCTCTGCCAAAGCCATGGCGGAAAAAGTTGCTCCACAGATCCGTGAGTCAACTCAACTGGTCTTTTATGAGACTCATCTGGCTGGAATGTCGTTCTATCTGCGCACCGAGAGACCGATTTGGCTGGTCATCCATGGTAACAAGAAGCGCACGTTTTTAGGAAATTACCACACGATCGCTACACGTAAACATCTGATCACTCCTTGGGGTGATGCGATTTTCGATTACGATGAGTTTCGTGAAAAGTGGCAAACCATGAAACAGCCGCTCTTGGTTGTCGTGAAGGAAAAGAATTTGTCGCGCTTGGCGAAAGATGTCGGCGAGGAGCCGCGAAGGTTGGCCGTTGTTGACGAATATGTACTGGTCAGTAAGCCGTGAAGTCGAGAAAAAATCGTGTATGTGATCGGCCCGCGCTGTAGCAAAATGATAGGATCGGCCCAATTTGAGCTGAGACTGTAAAGACTACCATCATGAATGACTGGGGGATCGCGCTCGTTCTGGGCATCGTTGAAGGTCTGACGGAATTCTTACCGATTTCCTCTACCGGACACTTGATCATCGCCGGTCATCTGCTTGGTTTCGTTGGTGAAAAGGCTTCGAGCTTTGAGGTAGCGATTCAACTGGGCGCGATTCTCTCAGTGGTATTTCTTTATTGGCGCCGTTTCCAAGGACTAATGCCGAGCGGTCCTAGAGCATTCCCAAGCGTCAACTCGACGTTAGCAGGTTGGTCTGGCCTATGGCGCATAGGCTTGGCTACTTTTCCCGCGCTATTGGTTGGATATTTGGCGCGTCACACAATCAAAGAGAAGTTATTTACGCCTGAAGCCGTGACACTAGCACTGATCGTTGGGGGAGTGCTGATCCTCGTCGTCGAGCGGCTCACAACACGGCATGGAGCAACCGTACTCGACACACTCACCTCCGGACAAGCCTTCGGAATCGGACTATTTCAAGTTCTCGCGCTTTGGCCCGGCACTTCAAGAGCGGCAGCGACTATTGTTGGCGGGATGCTGCTTGGTTTGGACCGAAAGAGCGCCGCGGAATTTTCTTTCTTGATTGCAGTTCCGGTGTTATGCGCGGCGAGCGGTTATGAGCTGATAAAGATGAGGAATCAATTAGGTTTCGACGATTCTTTACAGCTCGGTGTCGGATTTATCGTCTCCTTTATCGTCGCCTTGATCGCGGTGAAAGGTTTTGTCAGGTACCTGGAGCACGGCAAGCTTACGCCATTCGCTTGGTACCGCATCATCGTCGCCCCAGTTTTCTATTATCTCACGCGGGGTCTGAGCTTCTAAACAACTGAAACTGCAAATTGCCCGTTAAAATCAGATTCTCCTGCGGTCGCTCCCGAATAATACTATTGATTGTGCCGGTGCTTGAGCCAATCAAAGAGTTGGTTGCGATAGTAATAGGCGACAATCACGATGGCGATAGATGCAAACAAGATGATCAAGAAGGTGTGGTATTCTTCGTTTCGGATTGTTGCGCCTTGCATAGTGAGAAGGTAGGTGCCCGGAAGCCTGCCGACGATAGAAACCAATAAGAACGTTCTCAGTTTCATCCGACTAAGTCCGAGCACATAGCAAAGATAGTCCTTCGGAAAGCCAGGGAAAAGAAATAGCACGAAGCAAATCAGCGCGCCGGTCTTCGTGGTGAGAAAATTGAATTTCTCTAGCACCTCCCGCTTGATGAAACGCTCGACGAATGGGCGACCGAGAATACTTGCCAGCTCGAAGGCGACCCAAGAACCCAAGGATAGGCCGACAGTCGACAAAATTAAGCCAACGGTTTGGCCATAAACATAACCCCCGGCAACTCCAGTGAGTTCTCCTGGAAAAGGCGCCGCAATCACCTGCAACACTTGCAAAAGCACGAACACGGCCGGCGAATAGGGTCCTAGGTTTTGGAGAAACTTACTTAACTTATCGCTACTGGAATAAATTCCCTCGAAATCGTCGAAGTCCTCGCCGGGAGGCGCAAATGCGCTGAATGGCCGCGGGATATAACGGCTAAAGAAGAATAATAGAGCCACCAAAACGATAAAGATGATGCCCCGTATGGCGAGTTGGCGGCGCCGGTTGGTCATCGAAATTTTATAACAACAAAAGCGATGAAAAACGAGCAACGATTCTACCAGTGACGCCGATCAAAGATGACACGGACGATCCCATACCTACGGGGCCTTTGGCATTTCCCTGAGCAGCACTTCGACCTTTTTGACCTCTTCCCGGTAGCGGCTCCAGTTTCCTTGCTTGAGGAAATCTTGCACGCCCTGGAAATGGTCCAATCCCCGACGGGCGAGATCTTTATCATCGCGGCGCCCCCATGAGACAGTGAGGTCGAGACGGCACGCGCGGCTTCTTGTGTCGATTTGGCAGCGAAGCTTTTTTCTAGTGACTGTTCCATCGATTCTTACATTAATCCGCCGAACCCGCGCATTGACCGCCGCTAGAAAGTGGCGCGGAATGGTATAGAAAACTCCCAATTGAGGCAACGCTAGAATTTTTAGACAGCGTTGACAAGAATGAGCAAAAAAAAAGTGGCGCTGGAAATTCCAGCGCCACTTTTTGTTAAGATCGAGTGGTTGGTATCTTATTTATTCCGCACCGACCTTTGGACGCCACTTGTCAAAGCGGCGTTCGTAGCGGTCGATGATGTCCGTCATGATCATTCCGGTGATAGCAAAGATCAAGACGCCGACGAAGACTTTATCGGTTTGGAACGTGGCGCCAGCGACTGTGATCATGAAGCCGATGCCCGCGGTGGCGGCGTAGAGTTCGCCTACCATGACACCGATGAGCGCGCGTCCCACGGCTAGACGAAGACCGGTAAGAATAAACGGGACGGTTGACGGCAAGACTACGGACCTAAAGATCTGCCATTCTGAAGCACCGAAACTTCTCGCCGCGGTAAGGAGGTTGGCAGGGGTGGTTTTCACACCGTCGCGGGTGTTGATCAAGAGAGGGAAGACTGCGCCTAAGAAAATGATCCCTACTTTCGACAGAATCCCGATGCCGAGCCAGATGATGACTAGAGGAAGGAGCGCGACACGCGGGGTCGCATTCATCGCGTTCACGAACGGATCGCACACATAGGCGAATCTCTTATACCAGCCAATGGCGATACCAAACGGGATTGCGAATATAATGGACAGGAAATATCCCCAGAAAAACTCGATGCCGCTGACATAGAGGTCATTCCAGATTTCGCCGGATGCAAAAAGCTGAACCGCCGCTTTCGCAATCAGCGAGGGCGCGCTCATGAACATCGGGTTGATGAGCTGCAAGGTGTTTCCAATTAGCTCCCAGACAGTCAAGAATAGGACGACGGAAATAGTACCAAGAATCTTGGCTTCTTGATTGAGGTAAAATTTATACGCCGCTGACGCTTCCGCGACGCGTACGTCCAATAATTGTTCCTCTTGAGCGATTTGAGCCATAAAAATTGACCCTCCTGTCGGTTGGTTAAAGAGACGTTGCCGTTGCCCAGCCTGCGAACCAGTAACAAAACGATCAGATGTTGTCAACAGATATCCGGAAGACCTCGATTACCTCATTTTGCCCCCGATCGAAGTCCGAATGCAAGGGGTTCTTTTGCCGGTTCACCTTGACAATCCTTAAGGTATTGAATATTTTGATTTGCAACAATCTTTCAATAGCAGGAGAGTGAATGAAACTCCTCTTTATCACGCCACCTATGGGAAACTGGGCTCCATGGGGCGATCGCCATTTGGCGGTAAATTCGCTCCATTCGCAAGTTGCCGGGTTCATCCGCGAAAAGAAAAGTGCCGAGGTTTCGGTGCTTGACTGTCGCGCCCTCGGATTGAACGACGATCAAATGTTGGACGAAATTAAACAGCGACGTCCCGACGTGGCATTTTTCGGTGCCATGATCGCCGCGGCGGGAGGAGCCGCGCAGCTCAACCGTTTCCACGAGGCGATGAAACGAATCAAGGAAGCTCTGCCGGAAACGATCACGGTGGGCGGCGGATTGATGTATACCGCCATTCCGAAAAAAATCATGACGGAAAACCCGCAATTGGATTTTGCGATAGTCGGTGTGTTCGGTGATGTCGAATATCCGTTGTGGGAATTGCTCGAGGAGCTGAAGAAGCCGGCACGGAAGTTCGCCGATATTCGCGGACTCACCTGGCGCAAGGGCGACGAGGTCGTATTGAATCCAGGCCGTCCAGTGATCGGGAACCTCGATGAGTTACCGATGCCTGCCTACGATCTCTTCCCGATGGACAAATATTACGGCTACTCCGTAATTCCGAACTACAACGAAGCCGTAACTTCCAGAGGCTGCGAAGGGGCGTGTCATTTTTGCTACGAGTGGTGGCTGGTCGATCAGCGCAACCCCCGTGATTTCACCACTCACCGAACGCGTGGCGGCAGAGCTGTAGCCGAAGAAATGGAGCTGCTCAACAAAACGTACGGCGTCAAGGCGCTCACATTTATGGATGACGACTTCAGCTCGGATCGGCAAAAGATGGTCGACTTGGTGGAAGCGCTCGAAGAAAAGAAATTGGACGTGAGCTGGTTTTGCTTAAGCCGGGCTCAGAACATGATACGCGACGCCGATCTGGTGCCGCGGCTGCGCAAGGTTGGGATGTATCAGGTCTTGATCGGCATCGATGGGGGCACGGACGAAGAGATCGCCGAGGCGCACAAAGGGCCGCTGAAGGTAGGCGTGAAGGAACTGAAAGAGCTAGTACAATTCCTGCGCAAGAACGACGTCTCGACGATTTCCACGTATTTGAACGGTTTTTGGGAAGATGACGAAGCAAAGATTCGCCAGCGGGCCAAAGCCGTGGATGAAATTGATCCAGACATCGTCATGATCCAAGTGCTCAATCCGATTCCCGGCTCGCCGATCTACAAAAAGGCGGTTAAGGATAATGTGATCGAGACCGACAATCTCAGCCTGTACGATCTCGAGCATTGCGTGATGCCAACCAAACATCTGACGCGCCATCAGCTCGGCGAACTGACGGGCTGGGCGTTTCAATCGTTTTACAGCAAGCCTGGAAGGATCGAGCGCATTTTGAATGGTTACAGCTCTCCCTATGTAAAAATGAAGTTCCTGTCGTTCAAAAACAACGCCGCCAAGTACGAGAAAGGCGCTGCGGAAGACGCCGTCGCTATATAGCCGGGGGTCGTGCATCAATGGCCCCGCTAAGCCAGACCCGCCCGCTTGAAGGAAAAGTTGCACTGGTGACCGGTGCCAGCCGCGGTATTGGCGCAGCCGCCGCCAAGCGGCTTGCCGAAGGCGGCGCCGCTGTTGTTGTGAATTACCACCAGAACAAAGAGGCGGCTCGAAAAGTACTCGCGCAGGTCGAAAGCGTCGGATCTCGAGGGATGATCTTCCAAGCGGATGTGACGCGGAAAGATCAAGCCGAGCAAATGGTGAAAGCGACCGAACAAAACCTTGGTCCGGTCGACGTGCTCGTGAACAATGCTTACTTTCCCTTCGAAGTAGGTTCGTTGCACGGTCTCTCGTGGGAGAGCTTTCACCGCGCCGTGGAACATGAGCTTGCGGCTTTCTTTTTTTGCGTTGGCGCCTGCCTGCCAGCGATGGAGCAGAAAAAAGAGGGGCGGATCATTGTCGTCAGCACGCGCCTGGCGCAGCAGCCGCTTCCGAAGATGGGGGCTTACGCCGCGGCGAAGTCCGCGCTGGAATCCATGGCAAACACGATGGCGATCGAATTAGGCCCCTTGGGTATCGCCGTCA
>DASXSW010000323.1:0-3038 GCA_036505755.1 Binatia bacterium
GCCGCGCTTTGGCAACGGCCTTCTCGTCGGTTTCATCGACATACACCAACACCCAGTAGCCGATGTTCGCTCTGCCCGGGTGGCCGGTATCTTTCCAAACCCTCAAATACTCTCGATACCGCGGCGCGACTTCAGCACGCGGCACTAAGAAAAGATAGCCGGTATAGACCCCTTCGCGGGCGAGAAGCGCCAACGTGTCGGCGTCACGGGAATGAATCCAGATCGGCGGGTGGGGCTGTTGCACCGGTTGCACCGCAAGTGTGACGTCGTGGTACTGATGATATGGGCCTTCGAAGGTGAATTTTCCCCGTGCTGAAAGCGCTTTCTTCACGAACGCCAGCGTTTCATTGGCCAGCGCCCGGCGATTTTGAAAATCGGCGCGGTAAGGTCCGAAAAAATCCGGTACGATTCCCGACACGAGGCCAAACTCGAAGCGACCGTTCAGAACGTTGTCCAACACCGCCGCGTCTTCGGCGATGCGCATGGGATCATAGAGCGGCGCGACAAAACCCATAGTACCGATGCGCATTCTGCGCGTGTGCGCCCCTGCCGCAGCGCAATAGATCGACGGCGACGGCATCCAGCTTTCATTGGGGTTGAAGTGATGTTCGACACAAAAGCCGAAGTCGAAACCCGATTCGTCAGCGAGCGCCAACTCACGCCAAAGCTGTTCGTAACGTCCCGCGGCGGTCATTCCCGGTTTGTTCCAGACGTGAGAGAAGTGGGCAAATTTCATCGATGCGCCCTATCCGTGATACGCGCGTATCAATAACCGTATTTCGCTTCGAGCTCTTTGAGTTCCTTGTTGCCCAGGCCAGCGTACCATTTGCGCGTATCTTCGATACCTGGCGTTTCCTTGAAGTAGCGCGCTTCGGTGCCGCTTTTTTTTAACTCTTCCAAACACTGGCGCATACCGTGTAGCGCGGCCACTTGCAATACGGTTGGGATGCAGCCGACCCGTCCGCCAAGCTCGCCCCATCGCTGTAGTGGCATAACCTGACGCGGTGGGACGCCGACCATGGGTTTACCAAGTTGGGCGTACGCTTTGATGTCATCTTCCGTGCGGGCGCTTACCCAAGCGGCGTCGGCGCCGGCTTCGATGCAAGCTTGCGTTCGATCGAGACGTTCCTGCAAAGAATCCTTTGCCTCGGAGCGTGCGATGATTATTAGGTTTTCATCGCGGCGGGTGTCGACGGCGGCTTTGATCTTGGCGACGAACTCGGCTTTCGAGACCAGGCCGACATCAAAGCCCTCGTGACCGGCTCGTTTGGGGGTCATCTGGTCTTCGATGTGAATTGCCGCAACGCCAGCGCGCTCAAATTCCCGGACCGCGCGGACAACATTCACGGCATTGCCGTAACCGGTCTCGGCGTCACTGACGACCGGAATATTCACCGCATCGGCGATCTCACGCGCGCGGTTGATCATTTCCGTAAGCGTGAGTAACCCAGCGTCGGCGAAACCAAGAGCGCGGTGTTGGCCACTGCCGGAAATGTGAACAAGGGGAAATCCGAGCCACTCGACCAGACGAGCTTGAATTCCATCATTACAGCTCGGCGCGATATGGCACACCGGCTCATTGAGCATTGCGCGCAAAGATTTGCGTTTGTCTCCTGCTGTTAGTTCCATTTTCTCTTCTTCCTTTCCGGTTAGTGATTTTTGCTTCTTTGTAGGAACAACCGGGCCGATCGTCCCTCAATCTGAGATAACCCAACTCATCGTGCCTTCTGAGTCCCGGCCCGAGCGAATTCGTCTCTACGCCCCACCGTCGCTTTGAGCAGCTCAGGTGGAATGTCTTTCGCGCCGCCGAGCACTTCGGCGAGGATCGCCATTTGTGCCGCTTCTTCGACGATGAGATTTGCCCGGGCTGCCGCCGCGGGATCCGCGCCAAACGCCAGCACACCATGGTTTTCCAACAGCACCGCTTTGGTATTTTTCGTGACGTTTAGAGCCTTGGCGATATTCGCAACTGACTCGGCGGAGCCTCGCGGTCCATACTTAGCGAGCGGAATGCCGTCGGTCATGTCTGAGCGCACCAGGGCTTCATAGGAACATCCGAGCGACCGGCTCGCCAATGCGAAACTGGTCGCATAGGTGGAATGAGTATGCACCACTGCGCCGGTCTCGGGCCGCTCCTTGTACACGATCGCGTGCATGTGGACGATCTCGGCATTGGTTGAATTGATTTCGCCTTCGACTAACTTTCCTTCAAGGTCGAGAAGCGCCAGGTTCTCCGGCTTTAGATTGTCGAAGGAGCTCGTCGCGGTTAGCAGAATCGTATCCGTGTTCGGCACACGCACGCTAAAGTTACCGTGGTGGCTCATCGAAATCGCGCCGACCCGCACGAGCAAGTTCGCGCTATCGATAACGGCTTGGCGCAGGGCTGAGTGATTCATGGTCTTTATGCCTCCATGACATTTTACGTTTCGATTAGGCTGCTGAAATAATCCCATGCTCGATTCGAGACTTCTTCCGGAGAGACTTGGCTATACATATGCTCCAGTTCTTCAGGAGTAAAATAGCGCGGCTTGCCGGCGGACATGGCGCGGAGTTGGTAATTTGCTGCCTCTTCCATCCATAGAGTCATCACGCATACTCGACGGACATCTTTGTCGGCGACATTGACGCCATGGCCGCGCAGTAGCATGGCGCCGTGCGCACCTAAAGTTTGCGCGACCTGATCGCCGAGCTCACGCGTGCGTATCAGGGTAATGGGGTCAAACACCTGGACGTTGTTTTTGAAAATCGCTCCCGAAGCATGGAGCGGGCGAATCGTTTCGCCGAGCGAACCTAGTATGACACAGTTGGGAGGATGGACGTGGCAAACCGACTGCACATCGGGCCGAGCCTTATAGATGCGCGCATGAATCCAGAATTCGGTATTCGGTCGTCCATTGCCGGACAGTTGGTCGCCTTCGACGTTGAGTACGAGCAGATTATCTTTACGCACCAGCGCCGGACTCATCCTCGGAGGAAAAACGAACGTATCGGTTCCGGAGATGCGCGCGCTCACGTGGCCGAAAGCAGCGGCGATGCCC
>DASXSW010000324.1:0-7207 GCA_036505755.1 Binatia bacterium
GCAGACTTGCCAGGGGCGGGAAGAATTCTCCTTTAGAAATCTTCCAATGCCTTGATCCTGATGGGTGACTGGTGCGGACCAGCGTCCGACACCGCATGAAAAGAAAACAGGGGCGCGTTACCGAAAGATCACCGACTGTGCTAGAAGGGAAAAGGGAAAAGAAGAAATTCTTTTCACAGGAAACGTTTGTGCTTCTTGACCTGCCTGCTAATGGGTGACCTGCCTGCTAATGGGTGACCCTGCCGGTGCTACCCAAAATGTTTTAATGCAAGACGTGACCCGCAACTTTGATATGTAAATATGGTAAATAAGAAATCAGCTAAGCAGATCGGGCATGAGGAGTGGAAACATGTCGAGAATACCAGCGTTGAGCCGAGAGGAGATGGACGTAGAGCAGCAGAAAGTTTACGACGAAACCGTGGCAACGACAGGGCGGGTCGGTAGGGGACCATCGGTCGGCTATGCGTATTCGCCGGGCCTCTGGCAGGTTCACAATGCGTCGAGTGCGCATCTCGTTAATTGTTCGTTGACACCTGCACAGGTTCGGATCGTGTCGCTGATGACTGTGCGACGCTGGAACGCCGCTTACCCATGGAGCGCGCAAGCGGCGATGGCGCTGAGCGCAGGCGTGGACCGGGCCATGATCGAGGCCATCAACGCCGGGGAACAGCCGAAATTCACGGACAGCGCCGACGAGATGGTACACACCGTGGCGCGTGAACTGTTGGCGGCCGGGACGCTGTCCGACGACGTCTTTAAGGCTGTCGAATCGACGATCGGCTATGGACGCCTTGCCGACGTGGTCGGCGTGATCGGCCATTTCGCTACGACCGCGATGATGGCAAATGTGGTGGCGGCCGAACCGCCGAAGGACGCGCCGTCTTACCTCAAGCGTTTGACTACCATCCCATCACGCGGGCAAGTAACTCATCGCATTTTTCCGGAAGGTCATGACCGACGGAATGGTCTTGGTGTCAGACTTGCTAAGCTACTATGAATCTGCTGACGCCTGGTTAAACTCGCGCAACAGCGGCGTGAGTTCCACTGTCTTCAGCGCGCCGACCGCCGCTTCCCAGCGCCCTTCCGCACAGAGGCCCTGCACACCGGTATCCTCGTATGCTTGGACGGCCGCATCGACGCATGCTTGTCGAACGCGTTTGGCGAAATCTTCCAGTTCCATATGCATCTCCCAATACAGGCCAATATAGCGATCATCCGGCAAAAACTGCGTAAACTATTGGTGGCAGACTTGCCTAAGTCTACTCTAACGTGCTCCTTACCATGCGTGACCCTCGAAGTCTCTAGCTTCAATTGCAGTAAGGTGTCGATGGACATCATGAGTAAAGTTTTGACTGATGATCTTCGTTCAAAGTTCAAGACACATAGGCGTGAGTAAAAAAGATCGTTTCGCTACGCTCGAACGTTCAATCGTTCAACCACCGCTCTCGGTTGGAATAACGCTAAATCGTTTGGTCAGCGGTTTTATTGACAGAGTCGGCAAAAAATAGCATGGACATAGTACTCCATGCGTTCGGTGATTGCGCGTTTATCTTTGGGCTTCTCTCTCATTGCCCTGACAGCGGTGCTCTTGCTTGCTTCGGATTGGCATCAGCGGAGACCTGCGGCACAGCGAATTCCCCAGGTCGCGATTCTACTCTTGTCCTCTCAACCCGTGCTCCTCGAAGGTCTCGAGGGAGCCCTCGAGACGTTGCGCGAGAATGGTTTCATCGACGGGCAAAATATCGCGCTCCGCCAGTATAACGCAGAAGGCGATATGGCAACGCTCAACGCGATCGCGCGGCAAGTCACCGACGGCCAATTCGATATGGTCATGACCTTCAGCACTCCAGCCATGCAGGCGGTTGCCAAGGCGAACACGAAGGCCAAGGCAATTCACGTCTTTGGCTTGGTAGCTGATCCTTTTGCCGCAGGGGTTGGGCTTAGACGCGATGCTCCGTTGGATCACCCGCGGCATCTCGTAGGAACCGGGATCCCTCTTCCGGTGGGCGAATCTTTTCGGCTCGCGCGTCAATTGTTGCCGCGCCTCAAAACGGTGGGCGTGGCTTGGAATCCGGCAGAGTCGAATTCCGTTGGGTTCGTCGGGCAGGCGCGGACGGCCGCGCAGGAATTACAAATCGAGCTTTTGGAAGCGCATGTAGATAATTCGTCGGGCGTTCTTGAGGCGGCCAGTTCGCTCGCTTCACGAGGGGCCCAAGCGTTGTGGGTGCCTGGAGACAATACCGTCATTTCTGCCTTGAACTCGGTCCTGAGTGCCGCGAAAAAAGCGCGCATTCCGGTTTTCACTATTGTTCCCGGCGATCCCCAGCGCGGTTCGATCCTCGATCTCGGCGCCAATTTTCATGAAGTCGGTAAACTCACGGGAAAATTGGCGGTGGACATCATTCGCGGCTCCGATCCAGCGCAGATACCCGTGCGTGATTTCTCGCCGAGGCGACTGGTGGTCAACCAACTCGCCGTGAACGGCTTGAAGGACCCGTGGCGTATCCCAGACGACATCGCTGCCAGCGCGGATATTCTCGTGAACGAAACCGGAGTGCGCGCCAAGACGGCGCCGCGCCAGGCGGCCGATAACAGTCAAGGCCAGCTCGCAAAAAAGTGGAAAGTGCGAATCATCGAATATAACAACGTACAAGATGTAGAAGAATCGGAAGAAGGCGTGCGCGCGGGCTTGCGTGAATCCGGCCTGAAGGAGGGGCGTGATTACACTGTCGATGTGCGCAATGCGCAAGGCGACATGGCCACGGTGAATAGCTTGGTGGACGCCGCGATCACCGAGGGGGCGGACCTCTTGATCACGCTGTCGACGCCGACACTGCAGGCCGCTTTGAAACGGGCGGCTGGAAAGCCCATCGTCTTTACATATCTGGCCAACGCGGTGGCCGCGGGAGCGGGCCGGAGCGATGAGGATCATCTGCCCAACGTGACCGGGGTCTACAACACGGCCGCCTATGCCGAGATGCTCGAATTGATTCGCCAGGTAAGGCCCGACGCGAGGGCGCTCGGAACTTTGTTTGTGCCGGCGGAAGTCAACATGGTCTACCATCGAGAGCAACTGAATGAGGCGGCACGAAAACTTAACTTCAAGCTCGTCGCCCTGGCGGCCAACACGAGTGCCGACGTGGCCGACGCTGCGCTGGCTTTGACCAGTCAGCGCATCGATGTGATTTGCCAGATTCCGGGAAACCTCACGGCCGCGGCTTTTCCGAGTATCGCAGCAGCAGCCAACAAAGCGAAATTGCCGATCTTTGCTTTTCAATCCTCTCAGGCGCGATATGGCGCAGTGGTCGTCTTGGCACGCGACTACGGTGACGCAGGAAGAGAAGCCGGTTTGTTGGCCGCTCGCGTCATGCGCGGCGAGAATCCTGGCAAAATTCCGTTTGTTCCGTACAGCAAAACGAAATTAGTCGTCAATACCAAAGCGGCGCGGCATGTCGGCTTGACTATTCCACCCGCCCTCGTAAAAAAAGCCGAAGAGGTCATCAGTCAATAGCGATGGAAATTACACGACAGCGGTTGGGCAACACTTTCGAGTTAAAAGCGACGGGCAGGCTCGATGCTTATTGGGCCGGGCATTTGAGCGATGAAGTGGCCGAGGTGTTGCGCGAGGGCGCTCGGTCTATCCGGCTCAATATGAAAGAGGTGGAGTACGTTAGCTCGGCAGGCATCCGAGTGTTGTTCCAGGCCTATAAACAACTCAAAGACATCCATGGGACATTCGCCGTATCGGAACCCTCCGAAGCGGTGCGATCGGTGTTGGAATTGGCCGGCTTGGCCGGGCTGTTGTTTGAGAAAGCGTCGGCCGGCGACGTTCAGGTCGCCACGCCAATTCAAGCGGAGACTTTCGTGCGCGGCAATGCGCGCTTTGAGATTCTCGAAAGCCGCCCCAGTAAAATGACAGCGCGCGTCATCGGCTCTCCCGAGCTGCTGGTTGGCTGTCAATTCCACCAGGAGCATTGTCAGGAGTTGCCGTTTGGTCAAGCAGCTCTGGGAATTGGCTTGGGCGCATTCGGTAAAAATTTCGCGGACTGCCAGTCCCGTTTTGGCGAGTTTTTGGCGGCAGCCGGCATTGCGGCGTATCTGCCGACCGATGGCAGCAACGTCCCCGATTATATTCTGTCCACCGGTGATTTCGTGCCGCGGTTACAAGTTCTTTACGGCCTCACTTGCGAGGGCGATTTTTCAAAAATCGTTTACTTTGAAAGCAGGGAAAATTCCTTGCAATTGACATTGCGAGAGATCGTCGAAGCGTGCCGGGAAATGGCCGGGAGCGATGCCATTGCGGTCGCCATGATCGCCGAATCGGCGGGTCTCATGGGCGCGGCCCTGCGCCGTTCGCCCGCGCTCGCAGCGCCGCAGCCCGCTTTTGAGCACCCGCAGATTCGCCAATGGCTTTCATTTACCGCCGAGCGCGCCTACGCGAGATCACTGGCGTTCCTGGTCGGCGTCGCTACCTCTGACCCAAACTCGCTGCTCAATCCAATCGTCCGGCCGTTGGCGAAAGACTGCGACATCGCCGGTCACTTTCATGCTGCCTCGTTTTCATACCATCCGCTCAAAAAAGGCGAAACGAATCTCAAGGAGGCGGCCAGCGGGTTGTTCGAACTTGAGAACCTGCAGGGAGTCTTGCACTTGCTCAACGACGAACGTGAATCAGGCGCCGGCCAGAGTGAATTCCTTCGCGGCGCCTGCTGGATTGGCTCGATTGCAGAAATTTCCGTGGAGAAATGACCCATGGCATTACTGATCGGCGCCTTGACGATCGGCTTGATTTTGTCGCTGCTGGCCCTCGGTGTTTTTATTACCTTTCGCATCTTTCACTTCCCGGATATTACGGCCGACGGATCGATCACTTTTGGCGCAGCGCTTTGCGCCGTGTTGCTGGTGAAGGGCGTCGATCCGTTTTGGGCAACTGCGGCCGCCTTTGCCGGAGGGGTGCTTGCGGGGACAATTACCGGTATCCTTAATACTCATTTCAAAATCCAGGCGCTGCTTGCGGGCATTCTCGTGATGACGGCGCTTTATTCCGTCAATCTTCATGTCATGGGCAAGAGCAACGTGCCCTTGCTTTCCGAAAGTACCGTGGGGACTTACGCCGAACGGGCGGGAGCCCTGTTGTCAGGCTCGACTGGCGATATCAACATCGGCGGATGGCCGGTCAGCGTTCGCGACATTTCGATGTTGTTAATGGCCTTTGCCATCGTCGCGCTCATCGGGCTCGGGCTTTATCTTTTTTTTCGCACAAATCTTGGCACCGCCATGAGGGCGACCGGCGACAATTCTCAGATGATCCGCGCGCTCGGAGCGAACGTTGAAACCATGACCGTGCTTGGCCTCGCGATCTCCAACGGATTGATCGCGCTGTCGGGAGCGCTGTTGGCGCAATACCAGGGATTTGCTGATGTCCAGATGGGTATCGGGATGGTGGTCTGGGGACTCGCAAGCGTCATCATAGGCGAAGCATTGGTTGGACCGGGAAGTTTGGGACTGGCCTTCACGGGTGCTGTCATGGGATCGGTTCTCTTCCGCTTGCTGGTCGCCATTGCCTTGCGTTGGGGGCTCGATCCCAACGATCTCAAACTGATCACCGCCGCGTTTGTTTTCGTCGCGCTGATCCTGCCGCGGATCTTGACCAAATTCGAAAAAAGGCCGGGCGCCCTCAAGCCGGTAGCCGGAGCGCAGCCTGAATCGGTGGTCAATGCTTGAGCTCAAAAATGTTTGCAAGACGTTCAATCCCGGAACGTCGAATGAAGTGGCAGCACTTTGCGGTGTCGACCTCACCATCGATGAGGGTTCTTGGGTGATCGTGATCGGCACAAACGGATCCGGAAAATCGACCTTGCTCAACGCAGTTGCGGGCAGTTTTCGGGTAGATGCCGGCACCATCCGCTTGGCCGATCACGACGTGACGCAATGGCCCGAGCACCGCAGGGCAAAAATGATCGGTCGTGTCTTCCAAAACCCTTTCAGCGGCACCGCCGCCTCCATGTCCATCGCTGAGAATTTTGCGCTCGCGACGCGCCGGGGCCTCTCCCGTGGGCTTGGGTGGCCACTATCGTCAGAGCTAAAAAAAGACTTGCGCGACCGCGTGAAGCGTTTGAATCTCGGCCTGGAAGACAGGCTCGGGAACATTATAGGTAGCCTCTCGGGCGGACAACGGCAGGCGCTTACGCTGCTCATGGCCACTTGGCTGAAGCCGAAACTGCTTCTTCTCGACGAACACACGGCGGCATTGGATCCTAAGAGCGCTGATCAAGTCATTCAAATGACCGACGAAATCGTCTGCCGGGAAAAGCTAACCACACTGATGGTCACGCATTCCATGCATCAGGGAGCAAATCTCGGTGATCGGCTGATCATGATGCACCGGGGACGGATCATTCATGATTTTCGCGGCGCGGATAAGCGGCGGCTACGAGTGAATGACTTGCTGGCACGTTTTGAAGAAGTCCGGCGTGCTGATCAACTGGATGAAACCGCGGCGGACATGCTGAGGCGCGCCTACGTCTGAAATCGGCCGGCGCGGTTTTTTCTAAGAGGAAAATAATTGTCCTTCAGTGGCTGCGTTCAAAGCCCCCTTCTTGTAACGCGATCGCAAAACCGGCAAACTCGATGCCTTTGCAAGTTCAATGACGGCCGTCGATAGCGAACGCCAAGCGCGAAACCTGAAAGCGTTATTGGGGGTTGCCAAAGCCCTCGCCAGCGAAATTAAACTCGACAACCTCTTACAAGTCATCGTGGCCAAGGCCGCGGAGGTCATGGACGCCGAGCGCGCCACGCTCTTTCTCTACGACAAACCCCGCAACGAGCTCTGGAGCAAAACCACGCAGAAGCTCGAGATCAATGAAATTCGCGTTCCGCTCGGGGCTGGAATCGCCGGAACAGTCGCCAAAACACGCGCACTGATCAACATTTCCGACGCCTATGCGGACCCGCGGTTCGATCCGACCTTCGACAAACAGACCGGTTACCGCACCCGCTCCATTCTCTGCTTGGCGTTGATCGGCAACGGCGACAGCCTGGTCGGCGTGATTCAGGTCCTCAATAAAAAAAACCGCCAAACCTTCGACGAAATCGACGAATCGCTCTTGGCCGGGCTGAGCGATCACATCACCGTGGCGCTGGAGCGCGGGCGTCTGATCGAAGCCTATATCGAGAAGGAGCGTCTGGAGGAGGGGCTAAAGCTCGC
>DASXSW010000325.1:0-13247 GCA_036505755.1 Binatia bacterium
CCGATGATGTTGACGCCTGGCTCGAAGCGCTTTTTCACTTCTTCCTTGAGCTCGCGAAAATCACGACTCAGCTTGCGGCTGTCCATGGCGCGCTTGATGAGCACCAAGACTTCATCGAGATCGAACGGTTTGGTGATGTAATCGAAGGCGCCGTTTTTCATCGCACCGATGGCGTTGCGCATGGTATTCTGCGCCGTCATCAGGATCATCGCGGTGTCGACGCCGTTTTCCTTGAGCTCTTTGAGCAATTCCAAACCATCGACGTCAGGAAGCTTGATGTCCATCAGCGAAACGTCGAAATGGCTGTCGGTGATAAGTCGACGCGCGGTCGTGCCGTTGGCCGCGACCTGCACCCAATAGCCCTCGGCCTCGAGCGCTTTCTGCAGAACGAAGCGCAACGATTCTTCATCTTCGGTAATGAGAATTTTTCCTTGATCCATTTCAATTTGAGTCCGCCACCACTAAAGAGACCTTGAAGGTGCTTCCTTTACCCTCCGCGGTTTCGACTCGAATCGTGCCGCCATGCTCTTTGATGATGCGATAGCAAGTTGCCAACCCAAGTCCCGTGCCATTAATTTTTGTCGTGAAGAACGGCGAGAAAATATGCGGTAGGTCTTCTTCCCGAATACCGCCGCCCTCGTCGGCGAGATCCACCCAGATAAAGCGATTAGGCCCGGTGTCCTGTCCGCGAATGTGATAATCGGTTTCCACTCTCGTAGTGATCGTGAGCGCGCCGCTACGCTCCATCGCTTGAAACGCGTTCTTTACCAGATTGAGAAAAACTTGGGTTAGCTGTGCCCGATCACCGCGGATGGGCGGCAAACTCGGATCAAAACGTTTTCTGAGATGAATTTCCCTGTCGTTGACCGTTTGACCTTCCAGCAGCAGCACATCTTCCAAAATCTCATGAATGTTGACGGGCGCAAGCGTAAGCTGCGCCGGGCGCGAAAGGTCGAGAAGCTGTTCGATCAGTAGGTCGACCCGATCCACTTCGCGGATCATGATAGCGGTGAATTCGCGCACCGACGCATTGCTGTCGGCGGAGCGGCGCAGCAATTGCGCAGCGCCTTTGATGCCTCCAAGAGGATTCCTTATTTCGTGTGCCAAGCCTGCGGCCAATGTGCCGATTAAGACCAACCGGTCGGCGCGTTTGAGATCTTCTTCCAGTTCTTTTGTGTGCTTCATATCGCGAAGAAGCAATATCGTGCCAACGAAATGACCGTTGCGATCCTGGAGCGGCGATACGGTGACGCTGACGGGAATCTTCTTGCCCCAACGGGTGACAAAATCGCCCTCCCCACGGGCCCTCTTTTGTCGGGGCGGATGGGTTCTTTTCACAAGATCGACCAGCCACGGCTCGCGCTTAAAGATCTGTTCGAACGGTTGCGCCGCGGCAGCTGCCGAAGAGATCTCGGTGAGGACTTCCGCCGCTTCATTGAAGAACGTGATCTTGCCGTCGGGATCGACGGCGACCACACCATCGTCAAGATTGGCGAGGATTTGCTCCCACGATATTTGCGTTGCCGATCGTTGCTTCGCTGGGGTCGGTGCCTTCATAATCAAGAGCGGAACTGATGCGAAATCATAGCAGATAGCGACGGTGGCGCAATGGCGCGTGGAGCGGCAGGCCTTGCATTGACAACATTGCCTATGGTACTAATTTTATACACTTTAAGAGTTTGAACTCGAAGTGGGCGATGCCCGCTTTTTTTGTTTCTGGGGGGCGAAAAGATGGATCCAACCATCGCCCGCATATGGGAACTGGCCGCGCCTTTGGCGAAAATGGAGGGAATGGAGATCATCGATATCGAACTGAGACATGAGGGCAGCCGTGGCGGTCGCGTGTTGCGATTGTACCTCGACAAGGAGGGTGGCCCAAACATGGACGACCTTAGCCGAGTAAGCCGGGAGCTCAGCGATATACTCGATGTCCGGGAGATTGTCGAGGGAGCATACACGCTGGAAGTCTCCTCTCCGGGCATCAACCGCCCGCTCAAACGGCCGGAGCATTTCGCGCGATTTGTCGGTAAAAGGGTTCGCGTACGCACTCGAGAAGTCATCAACGGCAGGAGATCATTCTTGGGTCTGCTGCTTGAGGTTTCGGCGGACAAGATTTCTTTGAATCAAGATGGAAGGCCATGTGAAATTCCGTTTTCGTTAATTGAAAAGTCGAACTACGAGCACGACTGGAGTGCCTAATATGCAGCAGGATTTAAATCGAGTCATCGAGCAGGTAAGTAAGGAAAAGGGCATCGACAAGACGATTCTTATCAGTGCCTTGGAAAATGCCATGATCTCGGCAGCCAAGAAGACCTTCGGTCACCAGCGCAAAATCGAAGCGCAGTTTAACCCCGAGATCGGCGAAGTGGAGCTCTTTGAGGCCAAAACGGTGGTAGAAACCGTGCAGGACCAAGCCACCGAGATTACATTGCCGGAAGCGAGAGACACTCTCGATCCCGACGCCGAGCTTGGTGACGAGCTGCTTTGCAAGTTGGACTCGAGCATGTTCGGGCGCATTGCCGCGCAGGCTGCCAAGCAGAACATTGTCCAACGGGTGCGCGATGCCGAGCGGGAGATTATTTACAATGAATTCAAAGGGCGCGAAGGACAACTCGTCAATGGCATCGTGCAGCGCTTCGAGAAGCGGAATATCATCGTTAACCTCGGTCGTACGGATGCGATTCTGCCGGAAAAGGAACAAGTGCCGCGCGAGCGCTATCGCCAGGGCGACCGAATTCGCGCTTATATTGTGAGCGTCGAAATTACCAGCCGCGGTCCGCAGATCGTATTGTCGCGTACCCACCCGGGCATGCTGATTCAGCTCTTTGCCCAAGAAGTTCCTGAGATTTACGAAGGCATCGTCGAAGTCAAAGGCGCGGCGCGGGAACCTGGGGGACGCGCGAAGATCGCCGTGGTTTCCAATGATCCCGACGTAGATCCGGTAGGAGCTTGCGTGGGCATGAAAGGTACCCGCGTGCAAGCTGTCGTGCAGGAATTACGCGGCGAGAAGATCGATATCGTTCACTGGATTCCCGATCAAGCCGAGTATGTCTGCCGTGCGCTTGCTCCGGCCAAGGTTTCCAAAATTATTATCGATGACGATGACCATACGATGGAAGTCATCGTACCCGACGATCAGCTCTCGCTCGCTATCGGCAAAAAGGGGCAGAATGTTCGGCTTGCCTCCCGTCTCACCGCCTGGCGTATCGACGTGCGCAGCGAAGCGGAGGCAGAGGAGGAGACGCGGCGGGCGCGGCAATCTATCGGCGCGATTCCGGGCATCGGCGATTTCGCAGCGGAGTTGCTCTATCAGGAGGGATTTAAGTCAGCGGAAGATGTTGCGGACAGCGATTTGGCGGACATTCTCGACGTCGAAGGCATCAGCAAGGACAAAGCCGAGGCTCTTCACAAATCGGCAAAGCAATATATAGAGGAGAAACGCGCGAAAGAGGCTGAGGCGGCAGCCAGCGCGGCGGTAACGCCCGCTGCCGAAGCAGTCCCGGAAGGCGAATCTTAAAAAAACGGCGTGCCAAAGAAAGGATACCATCCACAACGAATCTGCTTGGGATGCGGCGTGCGGGACGATAAAAATAACCTGATTCGCCTGACGGTGACGGATCAGGGTCATTTGAAAATCGACGGGAATCAAGGACGTGGCGGATATCTGCACGAGAACCGGAAGTGTTGGCAGGCTTTCCTAAGCCGCAAGGGTCACTACCGCGCGTTTCACGTAGAGGTCAGTAGGGCGCATAAGGAAAATCTGATTCAGGAACTTGAGCGCCGAAACCGGGAGTAAGAAGAGATGGGAAAAACCAGAGTCCATCTACTAGCCAAGGAATTGGGAATCGAGACCAAGGACTTGATCGTCCAGCTTGATCGATTGGGAATCAGAGGGCGCAAGGCCCAGAGCGCGCTCGAGGACGATGAAGTTGCACGAGTACGCGCAGCCTTAGCCGCCCAAGAAAAACCCCAAGTCCATGTCGGCGAAGAAAAGATCGTTGCCGATCGCATGGTAAAAACGGAAGACGAGGGACAGCGCGGAACCGAAGCGCACGAAACCGTTGTTGAGCGACGCGTGCGCGCCAACGTTATCAGGCGGCGGGTCAACCGTGTCGAAGTTGCGCCCACCGAAGCAGCTACCGGAGCAGGCGAAGTCATCGAGACACCTTTAGCGGAACCGCCAGTATTCGAGCCAGCAGCTTCGCCAGCCGGGGTCGACGAGATCCCCGTGGAAGTCTCTCCCGAGGCCGAACCGCATATCGAAACGCCTGAGCCGCTTGAAACGGAGAGGGAGCCGGAGCCTCAACCAGAATCCATGGAAGGCAGAGCCGCAGAGCCGGCGCCCGCGGCGCCAAGAGTCGCTGCTGAAACGGCGCAGCCTGCGCAGCCGGAATTGCCGCGTGGCGCACGTATTCTCGGTCGCATCGATCTAAAGCAGACCGTGAGAGTTGAACCGGCGCCCACACCCGTGTTGCGACGTCCGGTTGGGGCGCCGCCGGCCCAGCCTAGTGCTCGCGCGGCAGAAACGGTCCTGACGCCCGGCGCCGAGGGCGAACAAAAACCCAGCACTGATGACAAGCCAAAGACCGGGCGGCACAAGAAGCGCGTTGTCAAGAAACAAGATGTCTTGGAGCTCAGAGAAAAGGAATTGCGCGGAGGCCGCATTCCGAAGAAAAGGCGCGTTCTGCCGGGCAAAGAGGTCAGAAAAACGGAGATCACGGTTCCCAAAGCGAGCAAGCGAGTCATCAAGATTTCTGAAGTGATCACGGTCGGCGATCTATCTCGGGAAATGGGCGTCAAAGCCGGCGAAGTTATCAAAAAGTTGATGGGTATGGGCATGATGGCGACCATTAATCAGGTGCTTGATGCCGACACGGCGACACTTATCGCCTCGGAGTTCGATCACCAGGTAGAAAACGTCGCCTTCGATGCGGACAGCATGCTCGAAGTCGAACATCAGATTGAAGAGCAGGATACGGCTTTGACCTCGCGCTCGCCGGTAGTGACGATCATGGGCCACGTCGACCACGGCAAGACGTCTTTGCTCGATTCAATTCGCAGCACCAACGTTACGGCCCAGGAGCACGGGGGGATCACTCAACACATCGGCGCTTACCATGTCCAGGTCGATGGTCGCAGCGTCACTTTTTTGGATACGCCGGGCCACGAAGCCTTCACCGCTATGCGGGCGCGGGGCGCGAAAGTGACTGACATCGTTGTGTTGGTCGTCGCCGCCGATGATGGAGTCATGCCGCAGACAGTCGAGGCGATCAACCACGCTCGTGCCGCCGAGGTGCCGATTATTGTCGCGGTCAATAAAATCGACCGGCCGGATGCCAATATTGAAAAGGTAAAGAGAGGTCTTTCCGAACATGGCCTGATTGCCGAGGATTGGGGCGGCGATGCCGTGTTCGCGCCGGTGTCGGCCAAGACGCACGAAGGTATCCCGCATCTGTTGGAAATGCTCCTGCTGCAGGCGGATATTTTGGAGCTCAGGGCGAATCCAGACAAACTTGCCCGTGGAACCATTGTCGAAGCCAAGTTGGATCGCGGTCGGGGGCCGGTGGCGACGGTATTGGTGCAGGAAGGAACGCTCCATGTCGGCGACGCATTCGTGTGCGGCGTATATTATGGCAAAGTGCGCGCCATGATTGACGACCGCGGCCAGAAGATAGAGGCAGCGCCGCCGGCATTTCCCGTGGAAATTCTTGGTCTCCAGGGCGTGCCACAGGCAGGCGATTCTTTCGTCGCCGTCGCGGACGAAGCGAAGGCGCGCCAAGTGGCTGAGTATCGCCAGAGCAAGCAGAGAGAAACGGAGCTGGTTAAATCGAGCAAAGTTTCATTGGAAGAGCTCTACGATCAGATCAAGGCAGGAGACGTGAAGGAGCTCCGGGTCGTTCTTAAGGCCGACGTGCAGGGTTCAGTGGAGGCGTTGACGGAGGCCTTAAGCCGCATGTCCACCGATGAGGTCAAACTCAGAGTAATTCACGGCTCGGTCGGCGGCATTACCGAGAGCGATATTTTACTGGCGGCGGCGTCCAATGCGATCGTCATCGGTTTTAATGTCCGGCCGGAATCGAAGGGCGCAGCTTTAGCGGCCAAAGAAGGCGTCGATGTGCGGTTGTACACGATCATTTACGAAGCGGTGGCGGATGTCCGCGCAGCGATGGAAGGTATGTTGGAGCCGACCTACCGCGAGCAAACCCAAGCGCGCGTCGAAGTCCGTCGGATCTTCAACATCGCTGGCATAGGCACCATCGCTGGCTGCTACGTCAACGAGGGAAAAATCGCTCGCGGCAACTCGGTGCGTTTGTTACGGGATCAAGTGGTGGTGCACGAAGGCAAGCTCGCTAGTCTCAAGCGGTTTAAAGATGACGTACGCGAGGTGACTGCCGGTTATGAATGCGGCCTATCGCTCGAAGGATTTCAAGATATAAAACAAGGCGACGTCGTTGAGTCCTTCGAACGCATTCCGGTGATCCGGCGGATAAGTCCAGCTCCGACCGGACGCGAAGCGCCGCGCGTTAGCGGCGTGTAAATTTTTAGCGTACGCTTCGGGCGTTCCGTTAGCCCATGATTGTGGGGGTCCTCAAGCTCAACCTTTTGATTCCGGAAAATCACTCGCTCAAAGGCAAGCGCGGAGTCCTAAAAAGAATTCAGGCACGCGTCGCCAATCAGTTCAATGTGTCCGTCACCGAATGCGACGATCAAGACCTGTGGCAGAGCGCGGTTCTAGGATTCGGTGCCGTCGGCAGCAGTCGAGCAGTTGTCGAAGCGACGCTGCAAAGAGTGGTAGAATTTGTCGATGAGCTTGGTCTGGCTCAAGTGGGCGAGACCGGAACGGAGTTCTTTCATTGCTAAATGGGATGGACTGTCTCAGCCGTAGCGCGGTCAGAAGTCAGTGAAACTGTGCCTGGCACTGGCGGCGGGCGGTGGGTTCTATGATGGAATATCAGCGCTCGGACAGAGTCGGAGACTTGCTGCTGGAATTGATCGCAGAACTCCTAAGTAAGGAAATCCGCGATCCGCGCGTCCGTTCTGTCACTCTGACGACTGCTCGCGTTAGTAAAGATCTGCGGCACGCAAGAGTCTATTTCAGTCTCCTCGGTGGTCAGGAAGACCGGAGGGAAGCTTTGGCGGGACTCAGAAGCGCGACCGGCTTTATTCGTGCCAAAGTAGGCAAGCAACTTAATCTTCGGTTCGTTCCATCCATTGAATTTAACTACGACGACGCTGAAGACGAAGCTCGACGCATCGATGCGCTGCTCAATAGCGTCAAAGAGTAGGATCGGATCCGTCTACGGCTTGATTCGTCTTTACTGCCAGTTCTTCCACGCGTTTCGTATGTCAATGACACAGAGCGGTATTCTGCTTATCGATAAATCCGCGGGGCCGTCTTCGGCCCAAGTCGTGGGTCGGGTCAAGAAGCTTTTCCAGGCCAAGAAAGTCGGTCACCTCGGCACGCTTGATCCGTTCGCATCGGGCTTGCTCTTGTTGGGGGTCAATGAAGGAACGAAGATCGCCGACATTTTTCTCGGCGGGACGAAGAGTTACCGCGGCGTAATGGTCCTTGGCGTCGAAACCGACTCCCAAGACGCTACGGGAAAGGTTGTAAAAGAAGGTTCGGTGCCTTTGATCGGCGAAACCCAGTTGCGAAGATTGGAAGAAGAATTTACCGGTGAAATGCAGCAGGTGCCGCCGATGTTTTCCGCTCTGAAAAAGGACGGCGTACGATTGTACCGATTGGCCCGGCAGGGCAAAGAAATTCCACGCGCGCCGCGAAGTGTCAGAGTTGAAGCTCTCCGCATAGAGAAAGTTTCCGATTCGGAGCTCGAATTCGAAGTCACTTGTTCACGCGGGACTTATGTGCGGACGTTGGCGGCTGACATGGGACAAGCACTGGGTTGTGGCGCTCACCTCAAGAGCCTCAGGCGAACCGCGTGCGGCCATCTCAACGTTCAGCAGTCGATCACGATCGATGAGCTTGAACAGCGGTTTGCACAGGGCTCAATCCCGCTCGTTGCGCTGCGTACCGCTTTGAATAACCTGCGCATGGTCAATTGGGAAGGCCGGCTCCTTTCGCGGTTGCGTTTGGGGCAACAAGAGGTATTGATGCAAATCGGCAATCGACGAGAGGCAGAAAGATTGGTTGGCATTGTCGATTCATGCGGCGAGCTGGCAGCGCTCGCCACATGGGCAGATGATTCGCCCGAGGGACGCTGGCGGCTATTTCGAGTGTTTCATTAGTAGCGCGAATTGTTGACATGGCCGCGTTCTATCGGATACGCTTCAGTTCACAAGTAAATTCTCCGTCCTCCGTGTATTGCCGTCAGACGGAGCTTCTGAGCTATGCTAATTTCCCCATTCCCAATTTTGACAAATCTTAGAATTAGAGAGGCTAGGAAAGGAAGAATCGCTAACCCATGAGCGTTTCAACAGGAACCTTACCGACGAATCCACATATCCAAAAGTGGGTCAAAGATATGGCGGCGATGTGCCAGCCGGATAACATTTTTTGGTGTGACGGATCCGAAGCGGAAAGAGAAAAGCTGACACAAATCGCGGTCGAGTGCGGCGATCTCATATCGTTGAATCAAAAAAAGCTTCCCGGTTGTTATTTGCATCGCAGCGCACTCAACGATGTTGCACGCACGGAGAATTTAACCTTCGTCTGCACGCCGACACAGGAGGAGGCTGGCCCCAACAACAATTGGATGGCTCCCGCCGAATCCTATGACAAGCTGTCGAAAATTTATGCCGGCTCCATGCGCGGACGCACGTTGTATGTCATTCCGTTTCTCATGGGCGCCCGGGGCTCGTCGTTCAGCAAAGTCGGCATTCAAATAACCGACAGCGTCTATGTGGTGCTCAACATGCGCATTATGACGCGCATGGGCAAGATCGCGCTTGATCATCTGGGCGATTCCGACGATTTTACACGTTGTTTGCATTCCAAGGCCGACCTCGATATCGAGCGCCGCTTCATTTGTCATTACCCTCAAGACAATGCGATCTGGAGCGTCGGCTCGGGCTATGGCGGCAACGCGTTGTTGGCGAAAAAATGCCTGGCTCTGCGTATCGCCAGCAAGCTCGGCCATCAAGAAGGCTGGCTCGCCGAGCATATGCTCATCGTCGGCGTCGAAAGCCCGGATGGCGAGATCACCTATGTCTGCGGCGCCTTTCCGAGCGCCTGCGGCAAGACCAATCTCGCGATGCTGGTGCCGCCGGCGACCATGAAGGGCTGGAAGATCCACACCATCGGCGATGATATTTCCTGGCTACGCGTCGGTCCGGACGGCAGGCTTTGGGCGGTCAATCCGGAAGCCGGCTGTTTCGGCGTCGCGCCGGGTACCGGTTCGAACACCAACCGCAACGCCATGCGAACGGTCACGAGAGACACCATTTTCACCAACGTGGCGTTGCGACCGGACGGAACCGTCTGGTGGGAAGGTCATGACGATCCCGTTCCTAGCAACGCTCTGGATTGGCGCGGCAAGCCATGGGACCCGGAGGGCGGCCACCCGGCGGCCCACCCTAATGCCCGCTTTACGGTGTCGATAAAACAATGCCCGAGCTATTCTCCGGAGTGGGAAAGGCCCGAGGGCGTGCCCATCAGTGCGATACTTTTCGGCGCGCGCCGCCAAAAGATGATTCCGCTCGTCTATCAATCCTTCAATTGGCAACATGGCACTTTTCTCGGGGCGACATTGGCATCCGAAACGACCGCGGCAGCCACCGGTACCGTGGGGGTCGTGCGGCGCGATCCGATGGCGATGCTGCCGTTCTGCGGCTACAACATGGGAGATTATTGGGGCCATTGGTTATCGATGGCCAAGCGCGCTACCAATCCGCCGAAAATCTTCCGCGTAAACTTTTTCCAGCGCAACGAGCGCGGCCGGTTTCTCTGGCCCGGCTTCGGCGAAAACTTGCGGGTGTTGCGCTGGATCATCGAGCGCTGCAAGGGCGGCGGCCAAGCGAATGAGACCCCTATCGGTTATGTGCCCAAGGCGTCGAGCTTGAGTGGCGAAGGACTCGAAATTTCCAAATCCGATCTCGATCAGCTGGTGGTTGTCGACCGCGAAGCTTGGAATAACAATCTCAAGAGCCAGAGCGATTTCTTCGACACTTTCGGCGATCATTTGCCGACGGGAATCAAAGAAGAGCACAAAGCACTCGCCAATCGTCTCAAAGGATAGCGCGGGAGGTTTATATATGGCGCGCGGCCATCACGATATCGGCGGTCTGCCCGGCGCGGGCGCGATCGATCAGAGCGAACATCAACTTTCCGATTGGGAAATTCTTGCCGATGCCGTCAATCAAGCGCTCGGCGCGCGCGGCATCAAACGCACCGACGAGATGCGCCGCGCGCGCGAAGAGATGGACTCTGAGACGTATCGCGATATGACCTACTACGAACGGTGGATTGCGAGCATCGAAACCATCCTGATCGAGAAAAAGATTCTGACCAAGGACGAGATCGACCGACGGCTCGCCGAATTTGAAAAGGAATGGGGCGCGCCGTGAACTCCCTGGCGGGCAAGTTCAAACCCGGGGACCGTGTCACGGTGAAATTGGAAGATCGGCCGGGCCACATACGCACACCCTGGTACGTTCGCGGCAAAACCGGTTGGATCGAACGGGTCTACGGTGATTTTCTCAACCCTGAATCTCTCGCTTATGGACGTGACGGCTTGCCCAAACGGACACTCTATCTCGTGGCTTTCAATCAAGCCGATGTATGGGGCCGGTCTGCAGGACCGACGGATAAGGTTCTTGTCGATATTTATGAGCATTGGTTAGATCGGACCCAGTAATGAGGAGGTAAAGATGAGCGATACACCGGCCGACGCGCATGGCCACGAGCATCCGAAACATGAGTTGAGCCATTACGCGAAACGGATTTACGCGATCCGCGATCTGCTTGTCGAGAAGGGTGTGCTCACCGAAAAGGACATTCAGTGCCAGGTTGAATATCAGGAAGCGCGCTCGCCGGCGAACGGTTCAAAGCTCGTTGCTCACGCCTGGGTCGATTCGGCTTTTAAAGCCCGTCTCATCGCTGATCCCAAAGCGGCATGCGCGGAAATGGGCATCGATGCCGCCGCCGTCAATGAGTTCGTGGTTTTAGAGAATACCGAAAAGGTTCGTCATATGGTGGTCTGCACCCTATGCTCCTGCTATCCCCGGCCGATTTTGGGACGGCCGCCCGATTGGTATAAGAGCTTCAACTATCGGCAACGCGCAGTCGTGGACCCGCGCGGCGTGATGCGCGAGTTTGGACTCGATCTGCCCGACGATGTCGAAGTGCGAGTCCATGACAGCACGGCCGACATTCGCTATTTGATCTTGCCTCTGCGGCCGAAGGGGACGGAAGGTCATAGCGAAGCTGACCTGGCCAAGCTGGTGACGCGCGACAGCATGATTGGCGTGACGGACGCGCTACCTGCCATTCCCGAATAGCTTCAAATACCTCCTTCAAATACTTCGTAGTTTAGAAATCGGCCAAAAGAAGGCGGGTTCATTCCACGGTGGACCACACATCCGCGATCTTTTTGATTGATTTTTAGAGCTACTGTTCGTACCATTTACAGTTACAGAATGGCCGAAAACGTTGTGAACAACCCCCAATGCCGCGTGTATTAAAGACAAAAAGTGCCGACGCAGCTTCGGCAAATTACGCTACCGCACTGCGTTGCATCGGTCAGGATCTCGAGCGAAGGGGGCTGAAATCATTCGATATTCGCTTCGAAAGAAACGAATACGTGGCCTACTGCGGTTACCAGGACCCGCCATCGCCGACTCCGGTGACCATCCAATATACTTCCAAAGACATCCAAGAATTGGATCAAGCGGGCGAAGGGCAACGTAGTGACCTATCAGCGACGAAGGAATTTCTGAATCAAGTGCAGATTTTTCGAACCATCGGTGGTTACCTGGACAAAAACGAAGGGCAGCTGGTGCGGCTGACCAACAACGATGGCACAGGGAAGGACTCCCTATTTAAAGTCGAATATGTAACCCAAGATGGCGAACAGGTGGTCGATGACCGAGCGGGGACGGCGATCTACGACATGTGCGTCACCATGTATAAGCAAAGGGGAAAACTGACCGGAACCGGCGGACGGCTATCTCGTTCGCGCCGGCGATAGCGCCTCGAGAAATCGTCGCCTTGAGCGAACGCTCGCGCTATCTCACGACACCAAAGGTTTAACAGATTGGACACCACTATTGACTACTACTCTTTGCTCGGTGTGAAGCGCGGTGCTACGTCGGAAGAAATCAAACGGGCCTACCGCAAGCTGGTGTTTCGTTATCATCCCGATCGCAACCCGGACGATGGCGGTGCGGTAGATAAATTCAAACAGGTTCTCGATGCTTACACGATCCTGTCCGATGCTACGAAACGCTCGGTTTACGACGCCGTCACGCATCCCGCAGGCGCTCCGGAAGAACCCGAAGAGGAGCAACCCAAAGAGAACGCGCGGCATTTTAGCGACGATTTCGGCAACACATTCCGCTCCCAGGAATACAAAACTAAGGTAGAGTCTGAGCCCAAATGCCCCTCCTGTTCGGCAGTCGGGACCGAACACATCGTATCGCGTAAGGGTGGGGCGGGATCGTCGCGAGGGAAACAGTTCGTCCTCGCTCCCTTTAATGTCATCTTCTGCAACGCCTGCGGTTATGTTTATGGCGTGACGCCAAGTGCTTCTTGAGCGCTAAGAATCTCGTCAAGACAACTGAAGAAGATTAGCGGTCAGCTCGAAGCGGATTCTCTCGCTTGAGAACGGCGCGATCACGCTAGTGCATGATCCCGCCACCTTCAACGACCAGGAGCTGGCCGGTGATGAAGTCGCTGTCCGCGCTGGCTAAGAAGAGTGCCGTGCCGACGATGTCGGCGGGAGTCTCGACGCGCCGAAACGCGCGCTTGTCGATGCTACCCTCGCGTCGCTTGAGCACCTCTTCCGAAACCGACTCTTCACTCATCGTGGAGCCGGGAGTCATGCAGTTGACATTGATGCCCCATTCCCCCAGCTGCCGGGCCATTACCCGCGTGAGTGCGACCACGCCGCCTTTCGCCGTCGTGTAGTGCGGCATATTGCCGGAGCCGTTGAAGAATGTTCCCGAGGCGATGTTGATGATCTTGCCGCTTCTTTGCTGCTTCATGATCGGGATTGCGGCCTTGCTGCAAAGAAACACGCCTTTTAAGTTTACTTCGATGACACGGTCCCATTCGTCCAGCGCAAGGTCTT
>DASXSW010000326.1:0-3618 GCA_036505755.1 Binatia bacterium
AAAAATATTTGCCACTCCAGTGCGGATGCGTGAAGCGCTTACGACTTGGGCGATTTCCTCAGTAAGATCATGCATTTGACGGTGCCCGGTGGTTCGGAGCTGAATTTCTCGCTGGTAAATCATTCCGACGTTCTAACCCAAATCGGGCAAGCCCCCGCTTCAAAAATCAGGCGCTGGCGAACGCTTTGGAGCAGGCGCAAGACCTGCCTACATTTTTCTGACGCTTATTTTTCCTTCGTGAAAGCCATCGGCCGACCGCCGCGTTTTAGGATCATTTGTTTTTTCGCGGCGTCGAACTCAAAAGTTACTTTCCCGCCGAAGAGTTGAAATTTATCCGGTGCCGTCGCTTCGAGCGCGGCAGCGCTTTCACTGCCCGGCTGAACGAAGAGCGTCCCGCCGTCCCTCGTGATGGTCCATTTCTTGGGGGCGTCGGGGCTGGAATAAACGCCGACGTATTTCTCCAGAATTTCGGGGTTGACGGCGATCGTTTCGAAGGCGGGAATCTCGAACGGTTTACCGTAGTAGATGTCGATCACGCCGCTGACAATGTCCTTGACCGGGTGAACCTTCGCGTTGGTGGTGTAGGCGACCACTAGCTTTTCTTCCGGCTGGTAAGCCAGCCACGATCCGTAATTGTCGCCGCCGCCGGTGTTCCCGTAGAAGGTCTTGCCGGCGAACGTGAAGGTCACCATTCCGAGCCCCTCGTCGTCCCTCATCGTTTTCATCTGATCGAGGCTCTGCTGAGAGATCAATTTCAGGTCAAACAGCGCCTCGATGAATTTGGCCATGTCGCCGGGGGTTGAAATAAGCTGGAACCCGATGCTCGGATGGGTTTCAAAACTCTGTTTCCAGTCGCTGCCGGTATTGATATAGGTCAGAGCTTCGCCTTTGTTCACATCGATGCGTCCGGTAGCGATGTATGTATCCTTGAGCCCGATCTTGGAGTTGATTCGTTCCTCAAGAGCCTGGTCGTAGGGTTTGCCGGTTAGCTTTTCAAGGATAAGGCCTAAAAGGAAATAGCCGGAATTGCTGTAGGAATTCTTCGTGTCCGGCTCGAATTCAGGGGTGCCTTTGACGATCAGCGCGAGCATTTCATCCTTGGTTACTGGTTCTCCAGGTTTCCAGGTTGCCTGATCGCGCCTTACGTTCGGGATACCGCTGCGATGCGAGAGGATTTGCAGAATGGTAATTTTCTGGGCGTTTGGAACCCGCGGGAAGAACTTGTCGAGGGTGTCGGTCAGCTTCAGTTTTCCTTCCTCGACAAGCTGCAGGATCATCACGGCGGTGAACGTTTTTGTGATCGAAGCGATCCGGAATCTGTTCGCCGCAGTCAGAGGTTTCTTTTCGGCTCCGTTGATCTGGCTGTAGCCGATGGCGCGGGTGTAAAGAACCTTGCCGTCTTTGGCGATGACGAGGCTCCCCATCGCCTTATTCTTTTCGGTGAGCCGGTCAAAAAACTGGTCGAGTTTGGCTTTGTCCAGCGTCTGCGCGTAGCCAGGGGTGAACAACGCCAGCGTCAGTAAGGTTGCGAATAATATTTTTGTTTTCATAAAAGCCCTTCTTTTTTTGTGTCGATGGCCTTCTTCACGCGCTTTTGAAGAATAGCAGCGACGATTGCAACGAAGCCCGAAACAATCGTGATCAATAACGCCGGCGCCACAATACCGGTTATGTCTTCCCCTTTTCCGCGAGACAGAACCATCAGTGCAACTATTCCTGCCACCATCATAGCGCTGATGGTGATGGCAGAATATTTTACACGCTTTAATGTGGATGGGGATTGCATATCAGATGTATCGGAACAACGGCGGAAAGAGGATCACGACCAACGCCGCCCACGCGCTGTAAACCGGCAGATAATCCGTCTGCCATTTTTCGAGAGAGGCGAAAGATCCGCACCCTCTCAGGAAGCGCAGGTAGAGCACGGCGGACCACGCCAGATTGACCAGAAGGATCATGTTCACCCCCAGGGCGGCCACACGGTTCGGGCTGAAGCCGAATTCGGTGATGCGCGCGACGATGACCCACAGCGCTACCGCATCGACGAGCAGCGCACTGATCAGCAGCACGACCAGCGCGACGTCGAAGGCGGTTCGGGGCGATCCGGGGTCCCGGGCAGAGATGGAGTAGAGCAGAAGTCCAAGGACGACCACCAGCAGTAGGTCGAAGGCGATGAGCATGTCCCGCTCGATGTTGATCCCGCGTCCGGTAAACAACAGGATTCCCAGAAACGTGACCAGCAGGGCGGCGAACAGCGGTGTGAAGAGGCGCGTCAACACAGGCGCCATGTTCCCGATCAAGCTCTGCCTGGCCTCCACCAACCAGGAGGCAACGACGACTGCTCCGGCGGCTCCGCACGGCACCAGCCAGTGCTGGATGAACGACTCGGGTTTGATCCCGATTGTCTTGAACAGCAGCCCCAGGAATCCGGTGAAGACGCCTCCGCCAAGTGCGATCAGCACGTAATAGATGAACAGCTCACCCGAGAACCGAATGAAGTCCATGCGGCCGGCGACCTGGCTCCAACGGCCGCCCGCGTACGCGATGCCCACGACTAGCCAGAGCGAGATCGGCAGGTGCACCGCCGTGAGCACCTGGGTGTGGCCTTGCGGCCTGAGCGGATAAACATTGGCCAAGATACCCGCCGCGACAAACGCCGCAGCCAACCACCCGAGCGTGCCGGTGACGAAGCGCCGCTTCCATACGAAATAGCCGGTGAGGAGTGGCAGGACAAAGAGACTCGCGTTGCGGACGTAGAAACCCTCGTTCTCGTTTGCCATCGGGATTCCAAAGAGCGCCGGCGCCTTGATGGCAAGGGCCGCCGCCACCGCAACTGCGAAGGCGACGATGGCGTCCCTTCGACCTGGCGCTGGCAACTCCCTGGAATCTCCTGGCACAAGCACGAGCTGCTTCCAGAGACGGTTCGAGTGCTCCCGCGCGAATTCCCGAGAGAGGGCGTCGAGGTTGCCCATGCGCTTCATCGCCACCAGGAACGCTTCATCGGTCGCGAGCCCCTTATCGACGAGACCCGCGATCTGCGCGCGCAGATGATTTTCGAGTTGCGCGACATCGACCCCGTGGATCGCCTGCCGACGACGGAGGTAGCTCCGCCACTGTTCGATCTGCTCCTCGAGCGATACCACGTGATGTGAAGTTTCCATCGTCAGGCTTCCTGTGTCACTGACGCGGCTGAGGAAGCCCCGCCAGATGTAGGGTCGAGTTCACTACCATTTATTTTCATGGACGATTTTTCGCTTTCCAGCATCGGCTTGAATTAGGGTAGCTTTGTATTACAAAGTTGATGCGGTCAAGCGCCATGTTTCGTTCAAACGTGGCTATCTTCATGCGGCTCTCTCGCCAGCCTAGCCCGAGAGGAGCGAAATCCGGCTTCATTTTAGCAGTGCGATTCTGGATATCGCCATCCGAGCCGGTGGAATCAGCAGCACGTACGATCAATCCGCTTTCAACATATTTAGCACACACTTTGCAGTGCGAAGTTAATTCGTAACGAGCGATCCAAGCTTCGGCTCGAGTGCGTGCCTTCGGGCAGTTCAAGCGTCCAGGTCTTTCAGAAATTGCTGGGTGTGAGCCGGTGGAAGAGACCGGCCGGGAGTTTGA